>PEFW01000129.1 GCA_002890675.1 Candidatus Methylaffinis lahnbergensis | reverse complement strand
TCGGCGACCGAGGCGGTGACGACGTTTGAGCGGGTGCCCTCGGCCTTCCAGACCTTGCACCGATCGCTTCGTCCCAACCGGCTAGCGGCTCGACCGGAACCACGACGTGCAGCCCCTTGCTACCCGATGTCTATTTGCGCCGCGATCATCCCCTCCATCTCGTCCCGAGGCGCGACGCCGGTCAGCCCGGCGGCGACGATGGCGCGCATTTTGTCCCGCTTCTCCTCGTCGCCGAGGTACGGCTGGATCGAGGCAAGGGCCTGCGCGCCGATGTAGTTATTCCAGGCGTCCGATTCCGATCCGCCAGCGTGCTTCAGGATGGATATATCCTTGTCGTCAGTGATGAATATTTCGCATATCCTGACGGCGCGTTTTTCGGGTTTTCGAAATACGAGCATTGCCCGTTGACGAATGCGTCCTCGCAAGGCGCGCAAAATCGCCGCCGCTTTGCGCACCATGGGCCCGGCGACGGCGTCATCGAGCAATAGACTGGCAGGCGTCACTATGTGACTGACGGGCACGGCCTATCGCGCGCTCCCAAGACATCGGCCCCAATTAGTCGCCGAGGCCGATAGCGGTGAGCTGCCACAGACCAAGCACGCGGTGAAACTGCCCCGCCCGGCCGAGCTCGGATTGGAGTTGCGCGATAGATTTGGTGAGCAAGAGCGCCTGCAGCGACACGGATTCTCCCGATAGATCATCGTCGGGGCCGTCGTGACGAAACTAGATATTCCCGAAGAGGCGCGCAAGGAGCTAGAGGTCGATGAAGCGGTATCCTCCGCGCTCGAACCGGAGAATCGACGCTCCGCCCTGCCGCGGCGTTCAGCGCGTAGCTGATTGAGGCCGAGGACATCGATGGAACTTGCTACGAGCCCCCTGTTGACGGACCTCTACCAGCTGAACATGGTCCAAGCCTATCTGGAACGGGGACAGACCGAGATCGCTGTTTTCGAATTCTTCGTTCGCTCGCTGCCCAATCGGAGGGGTTTTTTGATCGGCGCCGGCTTGCAGCAGGCCCTCGAGCATCTGGAGACGGTGCGCTTTTCGTCAGAGGACATCGCTTGGCTGGCCAGGAGCGGACGCTTCAAACCCGCCCTGATCGACCGGCTCGCCGCCTTCCGGTTTACGGGTCATGTGCACGCCATGCCCGAAGGTACCCCCTTTTTCGCCAATGAACCGCTCCTGCGCGTGACCGCGCCACTACCAGAGGCCCAGCTCGTCGAGACGGCGCTCATCAACATCCTGCATTTCCAGACCCTGATTGCGTCAAAGGCCGCGCGCATGGTGCTCGCCGCGCCGGACAAGCTGCTGGTTGATTTCGGTCTACGCCGTGCCCACAGTGTGGAGGCGGGCTTGTTGGCTGCGCGGGCGAGCTATATCGCCGGCTTCGACGGAACGGCGACCATGATGGCCGGCAAGCTTTGGGATATCCCACTGTATGGGACCATGGCCCATTCCTTCATTGAGACCTACGACGACGAGGCTCAGGCGTTCGAGGACTTCGCCCGGTCGCGGCCGGACCGGCTCGTCATCCTCCTGGACACCTACGACACCGAGGCCGCCGCTCGCAAGGTGGTGGCAATGGTGCCGCGGCTGCAGGCGTCGGGGATCAAGGTGAGCGGAGTCCGGCTGGACAGCGGCGACCTGGTAGTGCTCGCCCGTAGCGTGCGCCGCATCCTCGATAAAGGAGGTCAAAACGAAGTAACTATTTTCGCCAGCGGTGGTCTCGACGAAGACGATCTCATGGAATTCGCAAGACGGAACGCGCCCATCGACGGCTATGGCATGGGCACGAGCCTTGTCACCTCGTTCGACACGCCTGCGCTTGATTGCGCCTACAAGCTTGAGGAATACGGTGGCGTCGCGCGCCGCAAGCGCTCAACCGGCAAGGCATCTTGGCCCGGCCGCAAGCAGGTGTGGCGCAGTTACGGGACGGACGGCCGCATGATGGGCGACGTCCTCTCCATCGAAGGCGACAGTCAGGCCGGCGAACCCCTGCTTCAGCCCGTAATGAGAGAGGGCCGGAGAATCTTCCCATCGCCTTCTCTTGCCGAGGTCCGCTCGCGGACTGCGCGTGAACTCCGGCGGCTGCCCGAGCGCCTCAGGCGACTAGAACCTGGGATTGCCTACCCCGTTCACGTGGCTCGCACTCTAGTTGATCTCGCCGAGGAGGTCGATCGCAGGCTCGCCAAGCAAGAGGGTGGATATGACCAAACTCATCATCCCCGGCGACACCGACATTCTCTTGATCTTGGACCTCCAGAACGACTTCTGCGCGGGGGGAGCCCTAGCGGTTCCGGGCGGAGACGAGATCGTCCCCATCATTAACAACATCGCCGGACATTTTGCTCACGTGCTGCTGACCCAAGACTGGCACCCGCGGGGCCATCACTCTTTCGCTTCCGCCCATCCTGGCCGCAGGCCGTACGAAACCATCCCTGTTCCGTATGGCGAGCAGGTACTGTGGCCTGATCACTGCGTTCAAGGGACCCACGGCGCGGAGTTCCATCAGGCGCTCAGCCTCCGTCCTGCTGAGCTCGTGCTGCGCAAAGGCTATCATCGGGAAGTCGACTCCTACTCGGCATTCTTCGAGAACGATCATGCGACACCGACAGGGCTCAGCGGCTACCTCCGCGAACGAGGCTTCCTACGGGTGTTTCTGGCAGGTCTGGCCTTCGAGTTCTGCGTGCTATGGTCCGTCGAAGACGCCCGCCGTTTGGGATTCGAGGTGGTAATTCTGGAAGACGCCTGCCGAAGCTTCAACATCGAGGGCTTTGCGGCGGCGCGCTCCAGACTTCAAGCGCTCGGTGCGCCCTGCGTCGCATCGGGTGCGTTCGAATAACCTGGGATAAGATGGCGGTGGAACCACTCGCGCGCCAACCGCGCCACTTCGTCTAGTGCCCCAGATTCCACGAGCCTTTCGGCGAGCAGGTCGATGTCGAAGCGCAGATGTGCCGTACGCGCCCGCGCCAAGACACCGCAAGCGGACCCTCACCCTCATCAAAAGCAGGAGGCGATCAAGCGCCGCCAGTAAGGAGACGCCGAGCAAGATTGCGCGGTCCTATAAGCGCTATTTCGCCGTCCCGCGTCCGCACGAACCGCCGGAAACGCCGCCGCGCGTCGCCGACTTGTTTCAATTGCAATTCAAGGCCAACAAGCTCGTGCGCTGAACTCGGCATCACTGCCATAACCACGCAGTCTATCCGCGCCGACAAAAAACGGCATCGAGGCACGGGAATAAATAGCACCGATATCTGACACAGTCGAAGCCGAACTCGGACGTCCCCGCGCCGAAGACAAACTCTGTTTGACGCAGCCGAATGGGCCGTCACTGATTTGGCGGCTGATGACGGACTCGGATAACGACGATCTGACATGGTGAGCGCGATGAGCGATGACGACAAGAAAGCCACGGCGAACCCGGCGGGTGAATCGAATGCCGAGGTTCTCAGGCTCGATTTATCGGCGCACAACAAAACCATGGACTTTCTCCGCACTACGGAACGGCGCCCTATCGGTCTGCCACGTCAAAACCGGCATCAGCGCGGAAATCCCAGACTTGTTCACAGAGGCGATTGATTGGTTATGACCTTACGCCTTGCACGACTGACGGCTCTCACCTGTAAATGGCCGGTATCAGCCGTCATGATTGATGGCCGCCCGCTTCACAAGTTCTGCGCTAAAAAAGTTGCGCAACCTTGTACCAAGTCTCTGAAAGTTTGACTCCTGAGGCGGATTCCCGAATCGGCATTTATCTAATTCACCATGGCAAACAGCTTTTGGGAGAGTTTGCCATGTCGACTCCGGTTCCGCTTCGCTCTGACTTTGACACGATTGGCCTGCGCATGCTGGCGCGGCGATCGCGTGACCCCGATCAGACCCGGCGTCTCTTGGCACTGGCCGAGATTTATGATGGCGGCGCGCGGCCGGATGCGGCGCGGATCGGCGGGGTCGGGGTGCAGATCGTGCGCGACTGGGTTGTCCGTTTCAACGCCAAAGGTCCTGATGGTCTCTTGATCGGCAACGCGCCGGGCGCTCCCAGCATCCTCGGCGAGCGCCAGCGCCAAGCCTTGCGGCAGGTCGTGGAAAGATGGGCCGATTCCCGCCCTGCATGGCGTCGTCCGCTGGCGGCTGATCGATCTGGCGAGGCTCTTCGAAGAGTTCCGGGTTTCGATCTCCAAGCCGACGCTCAGCCGCGAGCTGCAGCATATGGGCTTTCGCAAGCTCTCGGCGCGACCGCGCCATCATGCGCAAGACGAGGAAGCCGCGGCGGCTTTTAAAAAAACTTTCTCGCCCTCGTGGAGGAGACCGCCGCAAAAGAGGCTCCTGGCAAGCCGATAGAGATTTGGTTTCAAGACGAAGCTCGGATCGGGCAGAAAAACAAGGTCACCCGCCGATGGGCGAAACGCGGGACACGGCCTTCGGCGCCGCACGACCAGAGGACGAGTTCAGCCTATATTTTCGGCGCCATCTGCCCGGCCGAAGGAAAAGGCGCCGGGCTTGTCCTCCCCTCCTGCAACAGCGAGGCCATGGCCCTGCATCTCGAAGAAATCTCGCTTGCGGTCGCACCAAGCGCGCATGCGCTCGTTCTTCTCGATCAGGCCGGGTGGCATGTCTCGGCGAAGCTTCCCGTCCCGGACAACATCACGCTCTTGCCGTTGCCGCCGAAATCGCCCGAGCTCAATCCGGTCGAGAACATCTGGCAGTTCATGCGCGACAACTGGCTCTCGAACCGCGTCTTCGAATCCTACGACGACATTCTCGACCACTGCTGCTTCGCCTGGAACAAGCTCATCGACATGCCCTGGAAAATCATCTCCATCGGAACAAGAGAGTGGGCCTATCGGTCGTGATCAGCGAGACTTGGTATTACGGGCTGTTATTCGCGGGCGCGCTTGCGGCAATCCTGTTCGCGCAAGCGGTGCGTGTAACGCGAAGCCGCGATTCGTTCACTATGCCAGCCGCAATGTCCCGCAAGACGTTGGTTGCATGCAAGATACATCGTCAAGAGAAATTCAGTGCCCGGCTGCTGGTCCCGGCCTATGCTGGCTAAAGGGGCATGATCCGGCATTGGATCAACCGCCCGTGTCCATTAAGGCCTATATCGGAGCTGATTTTAAACACGTCGAGTCGTGTAGCGACTACGGCATCTCATCTACCTCTGGCGATCTTGACCTTTATGAAATTGAAGTCGACCCGGCTGTTTGCGAAACCACGATAGTCAAGAGCGTCTTTCCCGCCGATGAACAATGCCGGAAAGGCGAAGCAGGCCCGCCAACTGCGCCGAGAGACGGTGATTTTCACGGATGTTACGGAGCGGGCGCCGGCGGAATTTCCTATACAAACGGGAAGTTTCAAAATGGAGAATATGCCTACGTTCCCGCAATGGAGAATTCCAAGCCGGGAGATAGAGTCATTCTTTGCCTTGTGAGTTTCGTTGCGAATTGCCCAGCAAGCGATGGTAGAGGGACAACCTACACGGCTTTCAACCTTCGAACACACGGCCGCTGGCGGAAGCCAAATTCTAGTCACTCATGCGGAGGGA
>PEFW01000128.1 GCA_002890675.1 Candidatus Methylaffinis lahnbergensis | reverse complement strand
AAGCTGGTCGCAGCCGCGCCGGGTGATCGCCAAGGTCGAATGGCATCCGGGCGAGCTTTATCCGCGCGTCGGCTTCATCGTCACCAACATGTCGAGACCCGCCGAGAATGTTGTCGCCTTTTACAACAAGCGCGGCACGTGTGAGCAGTGGATCAAGGAGGGCAAGGGAGCGATCAAATGGACGCGGCTGTCATGCCGCAGTTTCGCTGCCAACGCCGTCCGTCTCCAGCTTCATGCGCTCGCCTATAATCTCGGCAATTTCCTGCGTACGCTGGCGACGCCAGAGCCGATCAAAGACTGGTCGCTTACGACCCTGAAGGAGAAGTTGATCAAGATTGGCGCGAAGGTCATCAGCCATGGCCGCTACGTCGCGTTCCAGATGCCGAGGTTGCCATTCCGAAAAATCTGTTCGCCAACATTCTGCGGCTGATTGCGGAGTTACGACCGCCGCTTGTTATATCGACAGCGTAACGCGTTCGGTTGTCATGCGTCCGATCGAAAACTACGGGAGACTTGCGCCTTGATGACAGAAATTTCGGCATTCCTCGGCGTGCGACCGCGAGCCGGCCCGCCTCGAAATTCGTTGCAAACACGCGTCGAAAGCTCAGGCTTGCCAAAAACCCGATGCCGTCTCAGATTAGACCTTGAACCGGCGTCCATCTGGGGAATGTCGGTTACACTGGTTTGGGTGCGGCAAGCATCCAGATAAGAATGGAATGTATCATGCCGTTGTTTCGCTTGATTTGCTGTTTTGGGATAATTTTCGCGCTAGGGCTCGCCGCGCCTTCCTCGGCAACCTCGCAGGAAGACCCCTTTGTCGCGCTACAGACGAATAATCCGGGCATTTTCTCTTACGTGAGACGCCAGGAGATTGAAGCCTTAACCGATGTCAGTTTTTCCCAATGCGTTCTGTTACTCTCACCAGAGATGTCATTTTCGCCGAGGAAAAACGTCAGGGCTTTTGAAAAATGCGCCTCAATTTTAGAGCGGCTTCAAGGCAATAATTTCATTTCGTTCCCGGCTGAATACGGAAATATGTATGTTGCGTCTCAACGTGTCGCAGAGCTGGTTTGGACAAGCAATACCTTGTGCCACCTAATTTTAGAAAGCGGAAAGTTTGTCGATGCCAAACAATCATGCAATGAGGTGCACAAAGGATTGCTGCACAAATAATTGTTTGGTGTCATGCGCTTTTGCCAGTTCAAGGAGATGGGGGTGCCACTCAAATACGCTGATCTCATGTTCTCTATCCCGAAAGACCAGATTCGGTGGATCACCATCGAAGAGTACCAGGTCGACTTCGCTGGCGTCATCTCAGAACTCGATGATTGGTTGGAAGCTAGATGCAACAGCGCTGAGCTTGCGAAACAGTATGATGAGCTGGGTGGCCAAACTGCCGAAGTGAAGGCTATGCGAAGTGCTATAGGAGAGAAGTTCAAGGTTCGAGAACGGTGCAGAATAGCACTCAAAAACAAGATGCGTGAAGACGCTTGGAGGACGTACCGCGGTCTCTGAGGTTGTAAGCCCGGCCGCTGCGATTTCCGGATTTGACACTTAGCGTCGATTTCGGAATGTCCGCTCGTTGGTCGCTTACGCGATCCTGCAAGGCACCGGAACCCGCGCGGCTCGGCCTCGCGGGTTTTTTCGCGTCGATGCCCGCTTTCCGTCTATCTCAAAAGCTCCCAATTTTCGGGCCAACGAATGAATGTCGCAGTTCCGCCAGCAAGCGGAGGTTCCCCCCAGCTTCGTCACGGTGCAGTAGGCACCGATTGTGTCAGACGCGGTCGAACCCGAGCTTTCCGTCTGCGCCGCGCTTCGCTCCAAAAATCGCGATGTTTGGGTTAATTGCCTGAGCCATGTCGACAATGTCGTCCATGTCCGCCTTCTCCATCGCGAGGCCGAGATATAGCTCTGTTATTTCTTCGGGATGATACGGGAGCGTGTTCCATGGCTCTTCATTCTGTCGCATGGGTATGGCCAAGCGATATTCGTTCTCGTGATCCCATTCCAGCGTCTTAGTGTAGACGATCTTTTCGAGCGTCGCCCTCCGGCGCGCCTCCTGGTTCCCAAAAAGGCTAGCCGCGATGAACTCAAGCGCGTCATCGTAAAGCGGAGGCCTTTTCTCGTGGTAGATGACGGGGTAGAAACGCTGAAATTTCGAGTCCTTGGCCAAGTTCGGCTCGATCCGCAACGCGATGCCCTTGTGGTTGTCGGCATAGCCGGACCACATCTTTTCGCAGTCTTTGTGGGTGGTCACGCAGAGCACGCGGTAGCTCTGCATAAACTCGTTTATCTCCTTGACGAACGCTTCAGCCCGCATGCGCATGTAACTTATGTCAAAGACTGGCTCTGCTCCCTCGTTAGCCATCTCGGTTTTGACCACATCGGCGGCCTCGGGATTGGTGCGGTATACGTGCTGAATGAGCGCAATCTGCTCCTGCATCGGCGAGCTGCACGTTGGCGGATCGTTGAGGTGCTGAAGAATCATATCCGTGAAGCCGTGCTCAATCTTCTTCAGCGCTACCTCGGTTTCTTCGGGAAAGATGCTCTGGATCGTCAGGTCTTCTGTGTCGTTAAAATCCGACGGCTTTGCATGCTTGAACGTTCTATTCCGGAGCGTCAGCTTTGCGCCTTGCACACCGAGGTACTTGTAAAGGGGGGGCAGAGCCACGGATCGCATAAGCCCCATTACGTCAAATCGCGGTGGCACCGGCAGGCGCGGCGACGGCGGGCATATTGGGCGTCGGTTGCTTCGGCGGCAAGATGCAAGGCCGCGTGGCGGCCAAAAAGTGCGCGAGGTGGCGTTACCGGATGGCCGAGACGCGATGCGGCTCGGGGGCGCTTAGGGCTGCGGTTTTTTTGATTGGCGCGGTTCTTGTGCTGCGCGGCGACCGCGCCGGCGCGGCATCGCTATAACCGGGCCGTCGCTTGTGTCATAGACTTTCGCGCCGCTGCCCTTGAGCGGTGTGGGCAACGTCGCACCGGTAAAATACTGCTCGACCGGGACTCCCTGCTCGTCTGGGGCCAGTTCGTAAATCCTATATTTCGTGACGATCACGCGCATATGCGGAACTCTACACCATGCGCCCGCGCGTTGTCATTGTGCGCTCTCCTTTGTTTGTGACCTGATTGTCGAACAAGCCCGGTTGCAGATAGCGCCCCGATGCCGTGCGCTCGGCGGGCGGGCGGCGGTCATCGTGCAAGGTTGCAAATAACGCCAGTTGGCTTGCCTCTGCGGCGCCGGCGGCGGCCAGCTGCGCGCGCCGCAGTTCAAGAATGTCCTTCCAGCGGTAAAGCCTGCCGTCGATGACAATGAAGGGAACGCGGGTCATGCGAACGCCTCCTCCGTCTGCCTCTCCTCGGCTTCTGCGGTGCCGGTCTGCGGTTGCAGCGCGTGAAGATAATCGGCGGCCTTCTGCGCGTGGCTGGCGGCGGTGAAGATCGCCCGCTTCTTTCAGGACTTTCAGCCATGACGCGATATAGGCGGCGTGGTCGGGGCGGGTCTCCGGCGTGATCCTGAGATCGGCACACAGGAAGGCTGCGCCGATTTCAGCGACGAGCTCCTCCATGGTTCCGACGCCTTATGACCCCGAGCAATGCTGCAAACATTCGAGATAGGGCGGCTCCCCGCCGGACCTAAACTGCGCGGAATGGTGGCGGGGGCGCTCTCCGGCAAAGGGTTCTTGCCTTGCGAACTCGACCGCAAGGACGGAGGCGCTTGCTGTTTGCTACGAATTTCTCCGCTACCGCTTCGGAGAGAATAACGAGCCAGAGCTGCGCGGAATGATGGAGGGGATACTCTCCGCGAAAAAGACGTCGCTGGCGAGCAGCCGTGCCTGCCCGCCCGCATGGGATTTGCCAAACGAATTAAGGAACATATCACGGCCGGGGCCCGAGATCTTGTCAGGGAAAAGGGCCCCAGATCTCTGCTCGCTGCTCCCTCCACCCTATCGGAAACGGCCTCAGCAAGTCCTCGAGCTGGAGGTCCGCCGGCTGCCGCCCATCCAGAATCGCCTCGACGATCTCCGGCGATAGCAGGGTCAGCCGCAGGACGCGACCCACGTAGGACGCATTGATCTTCTCGGCGGCGGCTATCTCCGCAACGGTCGTATGCGTGCCGGTTTCGAGCAGCTTCCGCCACCGGAACGCACGAGCGAGCGCCTTGATCATGGTGTTGTCGATGCGCGACCGCGGCGGTGCCCAGGAATCGGAACCATTCGGCGCGATCACCAGCTTGCGGCCGCCGCGTTTGCGGAAGGTCAGCGGCACGCGCACCGTTAGGGTGCTTCCATCCTGGCTGATCTCCGCCGATTCCATCACGCCGCCCTCCGTGGCGCGCCCATCATCCGCAGATCGGCAATGAGGCTCGCGATGCCGCTGGTGCGAAGGCGGATGTCAACACCGTCCAGCCCGATATCGACGCGCTCCACGAGGAGCTGAACGATGCGAGCCTGCTCGGCGGGAAAGAGCTCATCCCAGATTGGATCGAGTTGCTCCAGCGCTTCACGCACTTCGGCCTCCTTGATGTCGCCCATCAATTGACGCGCCACGCGCCAGGTGCGCACGACAATTTCGGACGCCCGCAGCATGCCGCGAAGCTGGTCGACGACCGCTGTTTCGATTTCGGCGGCGGCAACGCGCCGGATCGGGCAGGTCTCGGGACCGAGCTTTAAGACGGACTGGCTCACATAGTACCTATAAAGCCGTCCACCCTTGCGCGTGTAGGTCGGCGACATGGCACCGCCGGCCGGCCCGAAGATCAGCCCCTTCAGGAGTGCGGGTTCCGTGGTGCGGGTACGACGGGCGCGGACCCGCGGGCTCTCCCCCAGGATGCCGTGAACCCGGTTCCAGAGATCGAGGCTAATGATCGCCTCGTGCTCGCCGGGATAGGCCGTGCCCTTGTGCACGGCTATGCCGATGTACACCCGGTTGTTCAGGAGCTTGTAGAGGAAGCCCTTGTCGATCGGCTTGCCGCGCCGCGTGGTCACACCCTCGGCATTGAGCGCTCGGGCGACCAGCGTGGCGGACCCCACCTTCAGGAACCGCTCGAAGATCCTGCGGACGGTGGCGGCTTCCTCTTCGTTGATGAACAGCTTGCGGTTCTCGACGCGGTAGCCGAGCGGCACGAAGCCGCCCATCCACATGCCCTTCTTGCGGGACGCCGCGAATTTGTCGCGGATGCGCTCGCCGATCACCTCGCGTTCGAACTGGGCGAACGACAGCAAGATGTTAAGCGTGAGCCGACCCATCGACGACGTCGTGTTGAACGACTGGGTGACGCTGACGAAAGTGACGTTCCGGCGCTCGAACACCTCGACGAGCTTGGCGAAATCCATGAGCGAGCGGGACAGTCGGTCGATCTTGTAGACCACCACGACGTCGACTTGGCCTCGTTCGATGTCGGCCAGGAGCCACTTCAACGCAGGGCGCTCCAGCGTGCCGCCCGAGATGCCGCCGTCGTCATAGCGATCCTGCACCAGAGTCCAGCCTTCCGGTTTCTGGCTGGCGATATAGGCTTCGCACATTTCGCGCTGCGCATCGAGGCTGTTGAATTCCATGTCGAGGCCTTCCTCGGACGATTTGCGCGTATAGACCGCGCAGCGCACCTTCGGTGTGACCTTTGCGGGGGACCGAGCCGGCTTCATC
>PEFW01000127.1 GCA_002890675.1 Candidatus Methylaffinis lahnbergensis | reverse complement strand
AAAGATTCTTCGCGAATGATTCTTGGCACCGATCAGGGCGCGACCATCAGCCTCGATTACGGACAAACTTGGAGCACCTGGTACAACCAACCGACCGCCCAGTTTTACCGGGCGCGAGTGGCATGAGCGCATCGCCCGCGCGCTCGAGGAACGGTTCCCGGAGACGGCGGCGAACGAGCCGGAATTGCTGGCCCATCATTTTGGCGCCGCGGGGTTGGGTCTACTAGCCTGCGATTACCGCATGCATGCCGGAGACCGTGCGATAAGCCGCTCGGCCTACACGGAAGCCATCGCCCACTTCTCGGCGGGCCTCAATATCGCTGAAACTTTGCTTGACGCCGCGGACCACAAGTGCCGCCACCTGGATTTTCTATTGAAACTTGGCCCGGCGTTGATGGTCGTGCACGGCATGCAGAGCGCGGAGGTCGAGTATGCCTATCGCCGTGCCGCCGAGATCGGCGAAAGTTTGGGCGACGTCACAGCATTGTACAAAGCTAAATGGGGCCTATGGCTTAGCGCCAATGTTAGGCATAAGACAGCGCTGGCGCGCGACCGCGCGAACGAGTTGGTGGATTTGGCGCGGCGGTCGAACGACGGCGATCTGTTGCTCGAAGCCTATCATTGTGGCTGGTCCACCGCGTTTTATCGCGGCGAAGTCGCCGCTACCCTCGATTTGGGCCGCATCGGCGTCGAGACCTATGACGTAAATCGGCACCGCCATCTCGGCCACGCTTTCGGCGGCCACGATCCCGGCGTTTGCGCCCATATCATGAGCGCCGTATCGCTGGAGCTATCGAGCGAACGGGAACTGGCGAAAGAAAGCATCGGGCGGGCACTTGCCCTTGCCGAAGCGCTCGGTCAGCCCAACAGCCTCGCCCGTGCCCTCCACCATAGCGCTATGTGCTACCAGCTTGTCACCGATCGCGAGGCAACCTTCGGGGCCGCGCAACGTGTAGCGGCGTTGGCGGAAAAATTTGGGCTGTTGCCATATCGCGCGGGCAGCCTGCTTCTGATGGCCTGGGCATCCGCGCTTGGCTCGGGTGTCGCCGAGGCTGCGCAAATAATCGACTCCGAAATCGACAAGGCGACCGCCGCTGGTCCGTTGCCGCAATATTACCTCGGCTTGGCAGGCGAAGTGCTGCTCGCGGCTGGCCGGTCGGCGGATGGGCTCGCATTGCTCGACCGTGCGATTGCCGCGATCGACGAGCCCGGCGTCGGGTTCTATTTGCCGGAAATCTATCGCCTGCGTGGCAAATGCCTGCTCGCGCTCGGCCGCGGCAACATGGACGAGACGCTACAGGCTTTCGCGGCCGCGCGCGACATCGCCATTCGGCAAGGCGCGGTCATCTTCGAGCGCCACGCCGTAGCATCCCTTGGCGAGATTACAAATATTCGGACTATCGGATAGCGGCAACGCCGCCGTCGGCTCACAGAGGACAGCGAGGAAGGTCGGCTCTTGGCACATGGTCGCTGGTTTCCACGCCGTCGTTTTCTGCTCCGCCGCGATATGGCTCCGGCGGACGCGCTGCGCCCAATTCGGCTTTGGGTTAACGCGCTTTTGTCTGCGGGGCCGACGAAGAGCAGCAAGTTCCCGTCCGGGTCTTTGACGATAAAATTCCTGGCCCCTGGCTCTAGCCTTTTCTTGCGGGCCCTCGTGCTTCCCCTTCGACTACTCGCGATCGGGTAAACATCAGCCACCAAACTCGAAGGCAGTGCCAGATGGTCGGCTTGAGACACCCCCGTTTCGATCGGGCCTTTTCACCCAGGACGGGATCGCCTAAATCCACACTGATGCCGCGCGTTCAAAAGCACCGTTTGAATCCCACACCTGCGCCGGAGGATCGCCACGGCGCCGCCGCGCCCCTAGACGGGCCGGACGATGGACTCGATTTGGCCGCCGCCCCCGCCTCGGTCCGGCATGGCGCCGCCACCATCCGCTGCTTCTGGGAACATGCTCCGGCTGGACCAGGTGTCTACCGGATGATCGCCGCCGATGGCGAAGTTCTCTATGTCGGCAAGGCAAAAAGCGTCCGCAAGCGGATCGCGAGCTATATGCGGCCGTCCGGCCATACCACGCGCATCGCGAGGATGATCGCGCTGACCGCGTCGATGGTCTTCGTCTCTACCGGGACCGAGACCGAGGCGCTTCTTCTCGAGACGAATTTCATCAAGCAGATGAAGCCGCGTTTCAATGTCTTGATGCGCGACGACAAGTCGTTTCCTTATATCTTGCTCACCGGCGATCATGCCGCGCCGCAACTCGCCAAGCATCGTGGCGCGCGCAACCGGAAGGGAGATTATTTCGGTCCTTTCGCGAGCGTCTGGGCCGTCAATCGCACCTTGAACGCCTTGCAACGCGCCTTTCTTCTGCGCTCCTGCGAAGATAGCTTTTACGACAATCGCACGCGCCCCTGCCTGCTCTACCAGATCAAGCGCTGCTCCGCCCCTTGCACCGGGGAAATCGGCGAAGCCGAATATGCCGGACTAGTGCGCGAGACCCGCGCGTTTTTGTCCGGCAAGAGCCGCACCGTGCGCGACCGTCTCGCGGACGAAATGGCCGTGGCGTCGGCCGCAATGGAGTTCGAACGCGCGGGCCGGCTGCGCGACCGCATCGCCGCGCTCTCCGCCATCCAAGGCGCCCAAGGCGTCAACCCCAAAACCGTCGAAGAAGCGGATGTCTTCGCCATCGTCGAACAAGTCGGTCAGTTCTGCGTCGAAGTCTTTTTTTTCCGGACCTTTCAGAATTGGGGCAATCGCGCCTATTTTCCGCGCGCCGACAAGAGCCTCGCGCCGGCTGAGGTCCTTGATTCCTTTCTGGCCCAGTTTTACGCGGACAAGCCGCCGCCGCGCCTCATTTTGCTTTCCCACGAAATCGAGAATCGCGGCGTGCTTGCGGAGGCCTTGGGCGAGCGCTCCGGCCACAAAATCGAGATCGCGGTGCCTCGAAAGGGAGAAAAAAGGGATCTGGTCGAACAGGCCCGGCAAAATGCCGGCGGGGCTTTGGGACGCAAATTGGCCGAGACCGCCTCGCAGACGAAGCTCCTCGAAGCGCTCGCCGCGGCCTTCCGCCTCGCCCGCCCACCACGTCGGATCGAGGTCTACGATAACTCCCATATCATGGGAACGAACGCGGTCGGCGCGATGATCGTGGCGGGTGCGGACGGGTTCATGAAAACGTATTATCGCACGTTTAACATCCACAACCGCGATTCGGCGCCAGGGGACGATTATGCCATGATGCGGGAAGTCCTGCGGCGGCGCTTCGCGCGGCTCATGAAAGAAGACCCAGCCGTGGCCGCCGAGAATACCGGGACAGCGGGCGGCGACAAGGCGGTCTTCCCAGATAGGCCAGACCTCATCCTTATCGACGGCGGCCAGGGACAATTCGACGCCGCGCAAGGTGTATTGACGGAGCTTGGCGTCACCGGCTTGGCGGTTGCGGCGATCGCCAAGGGCCCGGACCGCAACGCCGGGCGGGAGAGTTTCTTTATGGCCGGGCTGGAGCCGTTCAAGCTGTCGCCACGCGATCCGGCGCTGTATTTCGTGCAGCGGCTGCGCGACGAGGCGCATCGATTCGCGATCGGAACCCATCGGGCGCGCCGCAAAAAGGAGTTCACCAAAAGCCCGCTCGACGACATCCCAGGGATCGGCCCGGCGCGCAAGCGGGCCCTGCTTCACGCATTCGGCACCGCCAAGGCGATTTCCCACGCGGCCTTGTCCGATTTCGCCAAAGTCCCGGGAATTAATGCAGCAACCGCACGGCTGGTCTATGATTTTTTTCACGAACGTGGCAGACTATAGGCGCACCATACGTTATCGGCGCCGCTGGTTCGGCGTGGCCGAGCGCGTGTGGCCTATTGACCGAGCCTCGCTGAGAGAGTTTCCCTGGCCATGGCGAGCACAACCCTAGCGACAAGTCCGGGCCCGGCCTGGAGCGTGCCGAATATCCTGACCTACGGGCGGGTGGCGGCGGTGCCAGGCGTGGCCGGCTGTCTCTTCTGGCCCGAAACCGCATGGTTGCGCTGGGTGGCGCTCGGCATTTTCATTGCCGCCGGGATCACCGATTTTCTGGACGGTTATTTGGCCCGCGCGTGGTCGCAGCAATCGCGGCTCGGCCAGATGCTCGATCCGATCGCCGACAAGCTGCTTGTCTCGGCCGTCCTGATGATGCTCGTCGCCGATCATACCATTGCCAGCTATTCGCTGTCCGCCGCGATCGTCATTCTTTGCCGGGAGATTCTCGTGTCCGGGCTGCGCGAGTTTTTGGCCGAGCTTAAGGTCTCGATTCCGGTGAGCAAGGTTGCCAAATGGAAGACCATGCTGCAGATCGTTGCACTCGGTATTCTCATCGCCGGCCCTTCCGGCGACGAAATTGTTCCTGGACTGACGAAAACCGGCTTGGTCATGCTTTGGCTTTCCGCTCTTCTTACCCTCTACACCGGCTGGGACTATTTGAAAGCCGGCTTGAAGGAAATCATCGGCGAGCCATCATGAAAGCCCTCTATTTCGCCTGGGTGCGCGAACGCATCGGCAAGGCCGAGGAAGAGATCGTCCCCCCCGAAAACATCAAGACTGTCGCCGAACTCATGGCCTGGCTGAGCGGGCAGGGGGAAAACTATGCCGCCGCCTTCGCGAGTATAAAAACGATGCGCGCGGCGCTCGACCGCACCCATGTCAAGCACGACGCCTCGATCCAAAACGCGCGCGAGATTGCTTTTTTTCCGCCGATGACCGGGGGGTGAAGGCGTGGCGGCGCGGCTTGTCGTGCGGGTTCAGACGGAGGGCTTCGACGCCGCGGAGGAAGCCGCGCGGCTGACGCAAGGATGCACCAATATCGGCGCGCTGGTAAGTTTTACCGGGCTTTGCCGTGACGAGGGCGGCGCCCTAGCGGCGCTCGAAATCGAACATTATCCGGGCATGGCGGAGGCCGAAATCCACCGCGCCGCCCTTGTGGCGGCCTCCCGCTGGCCGCTCGAAGCTGTCCTCGCCGTGCACCGGTATGGTTTGATCCTGCCAGGCGAGGGAATCGTTCTCGTCATCACCGCGAGCCAGCATCGCACCGAGGCTTTCGCGGCGGCGTCTTTTCTCATGGATTATTTGAAGACCGAGGCGCCGTTCTGGAAGAAGCGGCATTTGGCGGGTAAGGGCGCGGGCGACTGGGTCGAGGCGAAGCCGCAAGACCACGCCGCCGCGCGAAAGTGGCGGGGGTGATTTCCGGCATCTCGCTGACGGTGTCCGTTCCTGGGCGATCTCTTGACGCCGCCCGCAGTTCCTGAAATTCTCATCTACGACACGAGCACGACAGCACGAGACCCTGCGCCCCTTGATGCCCGCTGGGGATGACACCCCTTATTGGGGGATGCATCGTTGTATCTAACCTGATCCATTAAACTGCCGGTTGGGCGAACAGGATTGAGCCGGCCATAGGGAGGAAGGGATGTCAGGATCGGCGCATTACCTTGAGCCCAAATTTTTGTCCGAATTAGCTTACGAGGTGGCGGCGCTTGAAAGCGTTTCCAAAGATTTGAAGGAGGCCGACCTCACCAAAGAAAAGTTGGTCGAGGAGATCTTAACCGGCATTCGCCAAATGACCCTATAATTTGAGGCGCTTCCTGGACGATTCAGCTATAATAATCAAATTGTTAGGCTGATTTGAGAGCTGATGTCATGGCGAACCCGGCGGGTGAATCGGATTCACCCGC
>PEFW01000126.1 GCA_002890675.1 Candidatus Methylaffinis lahnbergensis | reverse complement strand
CGAAAAATGCTCGTCCGACAAAAGCGGCTTCACCTGCGGGTGATTCAAAAGCTTCGTCATGAACTTCTGAAACACGTCGCCTTGCTGCAGCCGTTCGCGGTTCTTGGTGAAGGTCGTCGCGTTCCATACGGGATCGTCTGGGGCAAGCCCGGCGAACCAGCGATACAGAAGGTTGTAGTCGAGCTGCTCCATCAGCTGCCGTTCCGAGCGGAGCCCATAGAAGACTTGCAGCAGCAAGGCACTCAGCAATTGCTCCGGCGGGATCGACGGGCGTCCCTCACTCGAATAAAGCTTTCCGATATTGACGCTGAGTTCCTTCAGCACCGTTTGAACGAGCTCCCTGATTTGCCGCAGTGGACGCCTCGGCGGTACCCGCGTCTCTGGCGAGAGGTAGGAAAACAATCCACCTTGGTCCCGAAATCGCCCGCGCATGGCGCCTCCACCGATTCATAACCAAAGTGAATCATCAAAGAGAAGCCAAAGCCAGGTTTTTCAGCAAACTGCTAGAGGATTTTGCGGTCGGGCGCGCCGAGCGGGACTTGAAATCTCTCATTGACCGCGCGCCGCGCGTCGCGCACCGGAGAATAGAAGAATCTTTCGAAGATGTACCGATCGGCCAGGTTTCGATCGGAGATGCGCTTCTGGTGCGCGCTGGCGAGGTGGTTCCTGTCGATGGGCAGATCACCAGTCCGAGCGCGTCGCTCGACGAGTCGGCCGTGACGGGAGAGCCCATCCCGGTCACGCGGCGGGCCGGCGAAGCAGCGCGGAGCGGCACGATTAATGCGGGGGAGACATTCGAGATGCAGGCGTCGGCGACGGCGGGCGAAAGCACCTACGCTGGCATCATCAAAATGGTCACGGCGGCGCAAACAGCCAAGGCTCCGTTCATTCGAATGGTGGATCGGTATGCGCTGCTTCTCCTACCTGTGACGCTTGTCATGGCTGGCGCCGCTTGGGCCTTTTCACACGATCCCATTCGAGGGCTCGCTGTGTTTGTCGCGGCGACGCCATGTCCTTTGATCCTGGCTGCGCCGGTGGCCTTTATTGCCGGCGCCGCCCAGGCCGCCCGCCGCGGCATCTTGATCAAAGGCGGGGGGCCTCTCGAGATGCTCGCCCGCGCGCGCACAGTGATGTTCGACAAGACGGGCACTCTGACCGTTGGTGGAGCCCGGCTCGTTGCCATCGAGACCGCTCCCGGCGAAGACCCCGATGAAGCGCTGCGGCTGGCGGCCTCCCTCGAGCAAGCCTCGCACCACGTCGTGGCGGCGGCCATTGTCTCCGCTGCGCTGGATAAGGGCCTCTCTTTGCAGATTCCGGCAAAGGTGCGCGAGACCGTGGGGTCCGGGCTCGAGGGCGTCGTCGACGGACGAAAGGTTTGCGTCGGTTCGCATCAGCTTGTCTATGGCGGAGGGCGGCCAGAAGAGTGGGCGGGCAGAGCGCTACGGCGGGCCTCCTGGCGCTCCGCCCTCAGCGTTTTCGTTTCAGTAGACGGGCGTGCGATCGGCGCTTTGCTGCTTGCGGACGAACTGCGCCGTGAGGCGCCTCGGGCTGTCCAAGCGCTTCGTGGCGCAGGCGTGTCGCGAATCGTCATGGTGACAGGCGACCGGGCCGACGCGGCCGAGACGATCGGCGCCGCGCTCGACCTCGACGCCGTGCTCTCTGATCGTGTTCCATCCGACAAGGTCGAGGCCGTCGCAATGGAGCAGCGGCTCAACCCAACCGTGATGGTCGGCGACGGCATTAATGACGCTCCGGCCTTGGCGGCAGCTGACATCGGCATCGCCATGGGCGCTCGCGGCGCAAGCGCGTCGTCCGAGGCGGCCGACGTCGTCATCCTTGTCGATCAACTCGATCGCGTATCGGATGCGGTCGCCATAGCGCGGCGCACGCGACTCATCGCCTTGCAAAGCATCGTTGTCGGAATGGCCCTTTCCGGGACGGCCATGGGAGCCGCTGCGTTCGGATGGCTGACCCCGGTCGCGGGAGCGCTCACACAAGAGGCTATAGACGTCGCGGTGATCCTCAATGCGCTTCGGGCGCTGAGCCCAGGCCGGGCGCCCCACCGGCACTCGATGCCAGCGGCGGCAGCACGGAATCTGCACCACGATCATCAAAGACTCGAAGCGAGCCTTGACCGCTTGCGCCAGATCGCGGACGCACTGGACGATGCCGCGGCGGGGACGGCTATGGAATATATTGTCGAAGCCAATCGCATCGTCGGCAAGGAGATCGTCGAGCACGAACGCGAGGACGAGAAATTCGTTTATCCTCGGCTATCGAGTTTCCTCTCCGACGGCAATGGCCTTTTCGCGATGAGCCGCGCACATCGCGAGATTCGTCATCTGGCGAGGCTCTTGGCTCGCCTGGCGGATGGCCTGTGCCCATATGAGTCTGACCGCTATATGATCAGTGACGCGCAGCGGATCATCGAATCCATCGAATGCCTCGTGCGCATTCACAATGCCCAAGAGGAGGACATTTACGAGACCGCTGTTGCAAATTGGGATGGCGAGGTCCGGCCGGTTGAAGCAGGGAAACCGGGTGCAATAAGCGGACGCGGCGCGGCGGCCCCTGGCCCAGCGGCCCAAAGCGCTCCCAAATCGAGCTTGGGCTGGCGAATGCCAGCCGGCGCGCTCGTCACCCTGGCTTTCGCAAGCGGATGGCTCACCTGGTCCTTGCGTCGGGACACTGCCGCTCATTACGTCACGCAGAAAGTCGAACGAGGATCAATCGTCCGTGCCGTGTCCGCGACCGGCGCAGTGAATCCCGTCACCACGGCTCCGCTCGGAACTCAAGTGTCAGGCATGATCCAGGCGCTCTATTGCAACGTCGACACGAAAGTGAAGGCGGGCCAGCTCTGCGCGAAAATCGACCCGCGCCCCTATCAAGCCGCTGCCGACCAACAAAAGGCCAATCTCGAGCTAGCAAAGGCTCAGCTCGAAAAGGACAAAACCGCTCTCTCCAAAGCGAAAGCAGCCTTCGAGCGAAACCAGATCCTGGCAACGCAGAAAGCCGTCTCCCGGGCTTCGTTCAACAAGTCGCGCAACGCCTATGACCAGGCCCTGGCGCAAACGGCGCTCGACGAGACGTCAATCGCCATCGGCGAAGCGGAGTTACACACCGCCGAAACCAGCCTCGGCCATACCGATATCGTCTCGCCCGTCGATGGAACGGTGGTCTCGCGCAGAGCCGAAATGGGTCAGATGGTCGAGGCGAGCAGCGAGACGCCGCTGTTCCAGATCGCGACGGATCTCACGCTCATGAAGCTCGACGCCAATGTCAGCGAGAAAGACATTGGCGAGGTCAAGCTCGGCGACAAGGCCACGTCCACGGTCGCGTCCTTCGCCAACCATCCCTTCACCGGAGAGGTGACGCAAATCAGCCAGTCACCGCGGACGATCGAGGACGCCGTGACCTATGGCGTGGTCATCAGCGCGCCCAATTCGAATCTGTTGCTGAAGCCGGGCATGACGGCGGCGATCCGGATCGTGGTCGACCGGCGCGACAACGTCCTGCGCGCACCCGATCAGGCGCTGCGCTATTTGCCCGCTGGCCACGCGGCCCCGAGCTCCAGCGCAAGGACGCCCGATGCCTCCTCGCAGATCTGGATCCTGCGCGATGGAGAACCAACAGCTATCCCGGTCCAACTCGGTCTCGACGACGGCGCCTGCACGGAAGTCGTCAAGGGCGATCTGGAGTCGGGCGACGAGGCGATCGTCGGCGAAGGCAAGGACGCTTCGGAGAAGGTGACGGCAAAATGCCGCAACTGAACAACCCTCGCCTACAAGGCGAGGGATTCAAGAGGGGTCGATTTGATGCTCCGGCACACCAAAGGACGGTGACCCAGATCGGCAGCCGATCGGTCGGCGAGAAGACCGAGGCCGAATCGCTGCCGGTGACGGTCCCTCGAAGCGGGTCTAAGGGTCGGAGTATCCACGTGCCGAAGGTCACCCTTTGCGGGAGCTGCGCGGGCGCGGCTATGACGGCGCCCACGACAGTGTGCATCGGTTCGTCAGCAGCGATTGCGATAAAAATCTTCCGTTGGCATCTAACCACGAGCGGCATATTCTGGAATGAAATTATGCAAGGATCGGAGCGAAGTGTCATGTACAAGCACATTCTCATCCCTACTGATGGCTCAGAGTTGTCCATGAAGGCCGTCGAGCATGGTGTCCTTTTAGCAAGGGCGCTGAAGGCCAGAGTCACAAGCATAACAGTCATATCGCTATCCACACTCTATGAAATTGAACCGGCTAGTTTTCCGGAACTGCCGGAAGAATGGGGATATAAGAAACTAATGGAAAGATTTGCGAACAAATGCCTCGACCAGGTGAAGACAGCGGCATTGGCGCAGGACGTGAGCTGCGACGTGATGTATGTGGAGCACGAGCGTCCGTATCAGGCGATTATTGATGCCGCGAACAACCAACACTGCGACCTGATCGTCATGGCCTCGCACGGCCGGCACGGGATTTCCGCTATTGTGCTCGGCAGCGTGACTGTCAAGGTCCTCACCCACAGCACGATCCCCGTCCTCGTCTACCGTTAGAGGCAACGTCGATCAGCGTGTTGGACGGCAGGGCGAAGATCGCCGGACGTCCCTCACCAAACCAGCTCGGTTTTTTCTCTGAAAGGTGACGTGTAATCGGCTGATCCGCGAAATTTTCTGACTCGCCAGATCTGGCCGCGGCTGGCAGCAAAGCTCTGCACCGCGGCGATGCCCACACGCTCTTGGCAATAAGTGTTGGGAGTCTTCGGCAACAGCGGGAGGGCTTCCTTCCTGGACGAGCAAAGTGATCGAACATGGCCGCCGCATCCGCGCCGTCCTCAGTCGACATCAAATCGCGCCGCAGGTGCTCGGCGAGCGGGTTGAGGCGAGCGCTGCCGACCGAGTTCGGCTCCTGGAACAGCATCTGGAAGCGCTTCTGGCGCTTGAGCCGCAGCGGCGTGTTCGAAACTTTCTTCGAAGCGCTCGCCTCCTTGAGCGAGCGGGCGCATCTCGTGCAGATGTTCGACTCGACCGTCATCCGCGCGCATGTGTCGGCGGCCGGCGCAAAAGGGGGCAGGATGGCGAAGCCCTCGGGCGCTCCCGGGGAGGGTTCTCGACCAAGATCCATCTCAAGACCGATCTCGATGGCTATCCGATCGGCTTCCATCTGACCGGCGGCGAAGCGAGCGACAGCCGCAACTTCGAAGTGCTCCTCGACCTCGGTCCGGACGTCGATCCCCGCGCCGTTGTCGCGGACAAGGGCTATGATGCAAAGACAAATCGGGAGGCGGCGCGTAACCGCGGCATTTGTCCGGTCATCCCCTATCGCTCGAACACCATCGACACGCCGAAGTTCTTCGCAAAGGTCCTCTACAAAGCGCGGGCGCGAATCGAGCAAATGATGGGCAAGATCAAGCGCTTCAAACGCATCGCGCTCCGCTGCGAGAAGACGGCAAGAAACTATGCCTCATACCATTTCCGGTTGATTAGTTCGGAGCGATCCGCTTTGGCCACCAATGGAAGCCAGTTCGGCTCTGGATTTGCTCGCGCTGCTCTGAGAGGGCGATGCACTGGGCGGCGATTTTCTCGTCGAGGTCTGTGATGGTCGCGATGTGCTGGTTAACGATCGGCTCGTCAACGAGCGCCCAAAGCGTTTCGGCGGGCTGCAGCTCGGGACTATAAGGCGGCAGATAAATGAGGCGAACACCATCGGGGATTTTGAGATGGGCTGGCCCATGCCATCCCGCATTGTCGAGCACGAGCAAGATGATGCGGCTCAAGCCCGCTTCGGCCTCGCG
>PEFW01000125.1 GCA_002890675.1 Candidatus Methylaffinis lahnbergensis | reverse complement strand
CCGCGCGTCGCATCGAGAAGCACCGTGCCGCAGAGCAATATCGCTTATGGAAGGGAACCACAGGGTTTGGCGAGTTGTCCTCACCCGGGATTAGAACCGACGGCAAAGAGGCTGTTCGGTGGATCGGCATCGAGCGGTGTCAATCGAGGATCGAAGCGGAACCGCGTCGCGCAGTAGGGACAAAGGATCGTGTCCGCCTCGCCCATATTGATGTAGACGTGCGGGTGGTCCTGCGGTGGGGACTCGCCGATACACATGAATTCCTTTACCCCGATGCAGATTTCCGGGACGCCGCGGTCGTTCTTGAACTTCGGATAGCCGTCGCCGGACATCCACTCACGCCGTTATGATTGGTGGAGATCTGGACAATCCGCTGCCCCGGTTAGGGGTCGGGTTAGTGTCGGTGAGCATAATGCCCTCGTTGTTAGTTGTCGCCCGAACCGCCCCAGTAAGCGACGACGGCGTTCAGCTCGGCAGCGTGAAACGTCCTCGCGTCCTGACCGTCCGGATCGCCCGCAAACCGGCCGAGACGCCGGGCGCAATCGAAGAACCCGGGCCCCGGCAGGCCGCCACGCGCCTTGCTGATGGCGAGCGCGGCGATGAACGGGCGGTCCGCCGCCGCGTCCTCCTCCATCAGGTGCTCCAGGGCTTCCGTCACTCGATGGATGGAATGGGGTGGCAATATCTGAAGAGCGTTCGCCAACTCCTGGTAGGTTATGAGGATTCGGCGCTTCGCGACGCTTTCGAGAAATGCACGCGCTTTTGCATGCGGCGGCACCCGATTGTCCACTCCGAAAGTTCGGCATTCTTCGCGGCAACGGTCACGAGGCTCGCGTCGCGCCTCTTGCATTTAAGCATCATGGGCATCCGGGACCCAAACGAACAATTCTCGCTTCACCTGATCCAAGATGCGTAACCCGTCGGGTTTTTGCGGCATGTCCAGCGTATCGAAGAGCGACTTCGCTTTCACCGTTGCAGCGGCGAGATTGTCGGCAACTATCGAATTCCGCTCCAATGTCGCGTGCGCCTCGTCGCTCGGCCTAGTGCGAAAGAACTCGATGGTAAAATTCATCACGAGACTGCTCGCTGGTTTGCGCCAAGTATACCACGGCAACGGGAGACTTAGAGACCGTTTGAGAACCCATTCAACGGCGGGTTCGGGCGTGATTCAAGCTTGGGATGTGGACCCCAGCGACGCGTGGCCGGATGGCCGAATTTGAGAAGAAGACCAAGCGCCACTCGCGGAAGTTGGACCGCGCCAGAGTCCTGACGTCTATGTATGTGGCGCGGTAAATGACTCTGACCCCTATTCTCTCTGCTCCCGCGAGCTGCTGCCGGCCGAGGTAGTCCTTCGTGACCGCCACGCAATCGACCTCGACGTCGAAGGGCCCGGTCCACTCAGGCACGCAGAAGAAGATGCGGGGCTGGGGGGTTTTTCGGGAAGTAGCGCTTGTAGACTTCGTTGAAGGCCTTGAACCGGTCCGCCGAGATGCACAGCACATTGCACTTCAGCACATGGTCGAGGTCCGACCCGGCGGCCTCCAGCACCTTCTTCACCTGCTCCAGGATCAGCTCAACCTGGCGCTCGAACGGGGCGTGGACGAGGATCTCGCCGGTCTCAGGATCGAAGGGCGGCATGCCCGAGACGAACACCATGTTGCCGGCGCGGGTGCAGGTGGACACCGGCGCGCCCCACTTCTCGAAATTGCTGTCAATCGGCTCGACCCGGATGATCTCTCGTTGCATGCGTCCGTTCCTGGTCCATGTGTCGCCAATCTAAGGTCTTAGAGACCGTTGGAGAACCCATTGAACGGCAGTTTCGGGCGTGATTCAAGCTTGTGATGTGGACCCCAGCGACGCGTGGCCGGATGGCCGAAATTGAGAAGAAGACCAAGCGCTACCCGACGGATTTGACCGACGAGGAGTGGGCGCGGATTGAGCCGTTCCTGCCTGGCGCGGCCAAGAGCGGGCGGCCGGCCCGGACGGATTTGCGCGAGGTTTTGAACGCGATCCGATATCTGGCCCGCTCGGGCGGCGGCTGGCGGATGTTGCCGAAGGACTTTCCGCCTTGGCCGACGGTCTACTGGTGGTTTCGCCGGTTCGTGCGGCGCTTCCTGTTCCAGACCATCCACGACGTGGCGCTGATGCTTGACCGTGAGCGGGTCGGACGCGAGGCGAGCCCGACCGGCGGCGTCATCGACAGCCAATCGGTAAAGACTCCTGAAGCGAAAACAAGAGGTTATGACGCTGGCAAGAAGATCGTCGGACGCAAGCGACATATCGCCGTCGACACCGACGGTCGTCTGCTGATGGTCAACCTCACCACCGCCGACATCTCTGACAGCGCCGGCGCGCAGATGATCCTCGACAGCGTGCGCAAGCGCTGGCCCTGGCTCAAGCACCTGTTCGCCGATAGCGCCTACGACCGCACCAAGCTCATGGACAAGGCCGCCTTCCTCGACTTCACCATCGAAATCATCAAACGGTCCGATACCGCGCAGGGCTTGCTTGGAGCAGTTCTTGGACTGAGTTCGGTCATTCTGGTGCTGTTGCTCGGCCAGCCGCGGATCTTGTATTCGATGGCGCGCGACGGCCTGCTGCCGCCATTCGCGGCGATCGTTCATCCAAGGTTTCGCACCCCCTATGTCACGACGCTGCCCACTGGGGCGATCGTTGCGATCCTCGCGGGTCTTTTGCCGATCGGTCTGGTCGGCGAACTGGTGAGCATCGGCACCTTGTTCGCATTTGCCGCGGTCTGCCTCGGCGTTCTCGTTTTACGGATCACCGATCCGGAGATCCACCGCCCGTTCAAGACGCCGGCGGCGTTTCCCGTGGCGCCGCTCGGCGCGGCGTCGGCGGTTTTTTTAATGTTCGGGCTGCCGGGCGATACTTGGCTGCGGCTTGTCGTTTGGCTGGTGATCGGCCTCGGCATTTATTTCTTGTACGGCCGCAACCACAGCCATTTGGCGCGGCGCCAGAAGGCGCGGAATTCCGGCTCTGACAGGTGTCCGTCATCGCTGACAGGTTCAGGGGCAAGCGCGTCGCGACCATCCACGACAAAACCACTTATAGCCAAGGTCTTAACGAGGAGACACGCAAGGCGATGCCATGGGTGTCGTCTTCGGAGGCAGGCCGAGCTTGGCTTCGAGTTCGCTAACACGCGCCGTCAGAAACTCGATTTGCCGCGTCAATGCCGAAATCGTCTGCGCCTGCATCAGAACCAGGCGGATCAGCGTTTCCTTGTCCAGCGATTCAAGCGCCCCACGATTCATCCAGAGCTTGAATCAGCCCCGGCGAACCAGCTTGTAGTTCCGGCCGGCGTGCCCGTTCACTTTTCCCTGACGTCCGCGAGCCGCTACAATTCGACGCCACCCGCCGCACCCGCGGCGCCATCGAACGCACACACTCGACGAGGGACGGGTCCTTGCAGGCCTGCTCGACACTTATTACGCTACCCGCCACGGCCAAGGTATCCAGACCGTCCCTCACGTCTCGGAAACTGTGGGTCGCAACGAGTCGATTCCACAATTTGACCTAACCGGTCCAGCCAGCCAGCTGTACCCAGTTGTTCACACGCTCGACCCGTCCGGCATTTGAGTGGTTCCTCTTCGACCAGCCGAGTTGGCGTCACGTGGTCGGTTCACCGTCAAGAGGGGCCGCCTTTTGGTGACGGTGTCGTCTCTGGCATGGCGATGACTATGAGCAGCAGTCCGGCCGTGGCCACCATCGCAAGGGTCAGGAAGGCGGCATTGTAGCCGGCCATCGTGACGATATATCCGGCCACGACCTGGCTCGATGAGCCGCCGATCCCCTGAACGGTGCCGACCACGCCGCGGGCGAGGCTGTAATGGCCGGTCCCGCCCATGATATCGGCGAGGACGAGGGGCAGAAGCGCTTCGAAAAGCCCGCCGCCGACACCATCCAGTACTTGAACGGCCAGGAGCCAAGACGGATCGTCAAACCACATGCAGAGCCAGCCGCGCAGCGGAAGCGCAGCGAAGGCGAGTAGCAGAAGCGGCTTGCGACCGAGCGCATTCGCCCGAGTGACGAGCAGCGCCATCAAAATCGTGGCGAACTGGGCGACGATGATTGCGGCGGAGGTGAGACCAGTTTCCCAGCCAGGATTGGCCAGAGCGAGCTTTTGGACGACGAGCGGCAGCATCGGCGCGTTGGCGAAATGGAACAGCGCCGCGGCGGCCGCGAACACGAGAAGTGCTCGGTACCGGATGAGGACGCGCCAGCCGGTGGGAGATCTTGCATGGTGGGACGCGTCCGAATCGTGACCGCGGGCCTTGGCGTGATCGATGGCGCGCGCGGAGATCGAGAGCACCGCGATCGTCGTCAGCGCCGCAAATAAGGGCACGAGATAAAACGGCGCCTTTTGCGAGTACGCCACCCCGACGATCCCGATGAAGACTGCGATGAAGACGTTGCCCGCGCGGTCGAATGCGGCGTTGCGGCCAAGACGGGCCGGCAGCGCCTCTTGTCCGTAGAGGCCCAAGGTTATCGCCGCGACGGTCGGCGCGAAGACGCCACCGAGGACAGCCATGATGATGTCCGCGACAAGCACGACGGGAAGGACCGGCATCCACACAATCGCGAGGCCGCAACCCGACAGGACGAATGCCCCAGCGATGATCAGGGCCCGCTTTGCCGGCGTGCGGTCGATAAAGGCGCCGACCGCCGGATGCGCCATAATGCCGATGAGGCCACTGGTCGAGAGCACGGCGCCGATCGCGGCCTGGCTCCACTGTGCCTTTGTGAGCAGGAAGACGTTCACATAGGCGCCGAGGCCGCCGCGCACATCGGCGAGGAAGAAATTGAGCCAGTCCAGAGCATTCAGCCGTATGCCAGAGACCAATCTATATCCCTCCACCCGCTGCACGCCCTAAAGGGGGAATCGAAGACAACAGGCGTGGCGCCTGGCACTGCGGTACCTATCGCCGCGAAAGATGCGCGAGGCAAGCGCGGCTTGATTGCCGCGGAGGGATCATCGTCGACGTGGGTTAGGACCGGATCACGTGCTGACGGAACATCGTCTAAGGCGCACTGCCGCGCCTGCAGACGCGTCGCCACCGACCGTGAGCCCGAGCAACTCCATCGCAGCGGAAATGAAGCACGTGACGAAGAGGTTCGGGCGCGTTGTTGCCGTCAGTGACGTCTCTTTGGGACGTGCGGACTATCATCGAACAGGTTACGAAACGGGTAAGTCTCAGCCACGTCAGCGGTAAGTCGGCTCTTCATCCAACTCCAAAGTAATCTGCGCGCTACGCTCTTCGTTCAACTTTTGGGCGCACCGGTTCGCTGCCTATAATCGCAAGTGTCCCCCGAAATCGCCACCACGTATTGTCTATTCCGCCCGATCATCCGTGTGGTGGAATATCGGCTCTCTTCTCCCGTTGAGACTGTCGAAATAAGCCCTTTGTTGGCCAGTTCCTGCCAACCAAATTAATCCAGAAAGGACTGGACTTCGGCTGGGAACAGAGCGTCACTGGTCCGCCCTCATAGAGCGCCAACGGCTCTTTGGGGATCCTGCCCCGCCGGCTTTCGCGCCAGTGCGGGGCTTCGGTGGTGGCGGTCCAAGACGCCACTCCAACCGAACAAAGGATCTCGACAATGTCACTCAAAAAGTTGTCATCAAACAAGCCCAGCCGGGCAGATTCAAAGCAGGCTCAAGTGCTCGCGATGCTCCGACGCAAACAGGGCGCAACCATTGCCGCCGTCATGCAGGCAACCGGCTGGCAGCGTCGGCAGGTGAATAGATGGCCGCACGCCGCTCGGGCTGGGTTCCGTCCCCATCGACAGCCCGCGCCACCGGCGCAGGATTGCCTAAAACGCGGAAACGGGGCAAATTTGCGAACGACCCGGCAGCTATCTGGTGATTGTGGGCTTACATTGTCTC
>PEFW01000124.1 GCA_002890675.1 Candidatus Methylaffinis lahnbergensis | reverse complement strand
GCGCGGGCGGGTTCGATGCACGGCTATGACGTGGTTGATCCCACGCGGATCAATCCGGAGCTCGGCGGCGAGCAGGCCTTCCGGCGACTGGTCGGCGTGCTCCGGCACGTTCGATCAGTGGGCTGCATCCTGAACCGCTGTGCGATTCATTGTCGACGGCATCGAAGATCGCTCCGGGGTCGGCGAGAAATGTGCGAAGCCTGGCGATCACCAGGCCTTCCAAATTGCCAGCCGGTATCCGCCGGCCGCTCGAACGGGTCCTTCCCGCGCGGGTGATGAGGGAAGTCGAAACATAGTACCGATAGCGTGTTCCCTTCTTGACCGCATAGGTTGGCGTCAGGCGCTCGCCGGTTTCGTCAAACACCAGGCCGGTCAGCAGGCTGGGGTTGCTTGCGCGCGCTCCCGTTGCCCACTCCACCCGGTTTGCGGCCAGCACGGCCTGGACATCGTCCCACAACGGCTTGTCGACAATCGCCGGATGTTCGCCGGGATAGGAATTGCCTTTATGTGCTATCTCGCCGCGGTAAAGCCGGTTCTGAAGAATCAGATAAAGCGCCCCACGGGAGAACGTCTGGCCCCCATATTCGGCGCCGCCGGGCCGCATGCGGCGCTTGCTCTTGATCCCGCAGTCAGCAAGCTCGGCCCGCAGCGCGTGAACCGACTTGAGCGCGAGATAGCGCCTAAAGATCTCGACAACGATGCGGGCCTCGGCGTCGTTGACGACGAGCTTGCGGTTTTGCACGTCATAACCTAGGGGCGGCATGCCGCCCATCCACATGCCCTTTTTCTTGGAGGCGGCGATCTTATCGCGGATTCGTTCGCCGGTGACTTCCCGCTCGAACTGGGCGAAGGAAAGCAGGACATTCAGGGTCAGCCGTCCCATGCTGGTGGTGGTGTTGAATTGCTGGGTGATCGACACGAAGGAGACGCCGCGGCGGTCAAAGACCTCGACGAGCTTGGCAAAATCGGAGAGCGCGCGCGTCAACCGGTCGACCTTATAGACGACGATCACGTCGATCTCACCTGCCTCGATATCGGTAATCAGCCTTTTCAGGGCTGGCCGCTCCATCGTGCCGCCAGAGAACCCGCCATCATCATAGAGCGTCGGCAACACCGTCCAGCCTTCGTGCTTTTGCGAGAGAATGAAGGCGGCGCAGGCTTCGCGCTGGGCGTCGAGCGAATTGAAGGCCTGCTCCAGCCCTTCCTCCGATGATTTTCGGGTGTAAATCGCACAGCGCGCCTTTTTGGTGGAGCGTCGCGGCGTCTTGTCCGATTCATTCATCGCGCCCCCCATTGCTCGGGCGCTCGCTACCCGCCGCTAATAGCCCAAAGAAGCGCGGACCCGACCAGTGCGCTCCGGTGATCTTTTTGGCGATCTTGGTCAGCGACGGATAGCTCGACCCGGCATACTCGAACCCCTCTTCCGTGACCGTGACGGTATGCGTACGGCCGCGCCATTCCCGAACCAGACGCGCGCCGGGCTTCAGGCTGAGGCTCGGCGCTGGGCCAACCCGGCCCGTTGTCCGCAAGGCCTTTGCCATTGTTTGCAGCTTGCGCCGGACCGCCTTGCCGAGCCCGCCATGCGCGATTTCCTGAAGTCTGTAACCGAGGGCTAGGACAAGCAGGTCGCGACTGATCCGCGGCGGTTCAATGTGGTTGAGCCGCCGCCATTCGCGCCGCAATTCCTCGAGGCCGAGCGACCGAAGGCGATCGATCTCGCCCTCGATCGCTCGGGTATCCACCGAAGCCATGGCTAGGCGGCCGGCGATATGGAGATCTTCGGCTTCGATTTGGCCGGCTGGCTGGCAGGCACACGATAAACGCGTTCGGCCCCGGCCTTCTCCGATATCAGGGTCAAGCCGAGCTTCTTGCGTACCACACCCGCAAAGAAGCCGCGGACCGAGTGCTGCTGCCAGCCCGTCGCCTTCATGATGGCGGCGATCGTTGCACCCTTCCGCTGTCTGAGCAGGGCGAGGACGGCCTCCTGCTTGGTCCCGCTGCGGGTCATGTTCCCAGGCTTCGCAGGCTGTTTCGCGCGGCTCTTGGCGCGCGCAAACTTGGTCTTTCTGGGGGTTTTGCTGTGCGACATTTGAGGATCCTTTTCGGTTGCAACGGCACCAGGCGCCGCCACCACCGACGCCCCGCAGTGGCACCATCGCCAGCAGGGCAAGATCCCGGATCGAGCCACCGGCCCATATCTCGGCACGGCGACAGTGACGCTCCAATCGCCGCTGAAGTCCACTCCTTTCTGCGATGAAAATTAAGCGCCAATCGCCCCACTGTTTGCGGTCAAGCCTTTGCCAGGGGCCGGCTGCGTCTCTGGATTCAAGAGTTCGAATCCTCTCTGGGCAGCCAGGCAGTCGGGTCTCCGGGGTGATATTTCCCGGTGTGTGAGAACCCGCGACATTCCCGCGGGTTACGCTGGCGGATCCCAGTCTCTGGCCGGTAATTTTCGGTATTTCGGCCCTTGCGGGGTAGATTTCGGGCACCGGTCTCTGCTCGCCATTTTCTAATTTCCGTTTAGCCGTGGCTGAGACTGGTACGATTGCAGACAGAGACCGGTTCGCGGTGTGCCCTTTGGGGATCAGGCGGACGCCGACTCGAGTCCACGGCATCGGCAGACTCTTTGACCGAGCGATGCGCATCTTGAGCCGGAAGGCCGTCTTTTTGGTTGCGTGTTTGCTTCAAGCGATTTCCCCTCCGCGACCGATGACGCCGGCATTAATCGCCGGTGCTACAATGAGAGTCCAACCCTCTCCTCCTGCTCGGCCCACGAATAGGGCAGGGCCTTGGCGAGGCCGGTGACGGTGAGGTCCGCAGGCGCGGTGCCATCGACGATCGCCGCAATGATGCGGGGCGACAGGAAGGCGAGGGGAGCGAGCAGGCGGACGTGCCGTTCGCCCTGGGCCTCACGCTCGGCAATCTCGGCGAAGGAGCCAATGGCGCCGACCCGGATGTCGTCGATCCATCCCCTGGCCTTGGTGATGGCGGCGAGCAGAGCGTCCCGGCTTTCATCGGTGTAGGGCGCATGAACAATGCCCTTCACGGCCGCGAAGCTTGGCGCGGTCCAGGGAAGCGTGATCGTTGGTATCGGCGGATGGCAGGGAGCCAGGTCTTCGAGGCCGTGGTTTTCTGCCTTGCACGTGGGAATGAGGCAGACTTCCAATGCCTGAGGTTTTACGATCACGCGCGCGACATGGCGCTCGATTAGGTCGCGGTCCGCGGTAGCCGGCGCAGGCTCCCCATCACCCATATGTGGACGGCCCGCTCCTCGCAAGCTGTTGGGCATATGTGGACGGCCCGCTCCTCGCAAGCTGTTGGGCAGTGCTCTGATCAGATCGCTTGCGTCCATGTTGGAATGGACGGCCCCGCTTCCCCTGGTTGCCGAAAGGTCGCAAGATCAGCGGCGATCGCAACGATGGAGGCGGGTTATGCAAATAGCAGTAATCGGACTGGATTTGGCCAAGAACGTCTTTCAAGTTCACGGCATCGACGATTCGGGACAAGCCGTTCTCAAACGAAAGCTCAGGCGCTCGGAGGTGCTCCCGTTGTTTGCCGGGCTGGCGCCGGCGTTGGTTGGGATTGAAGCCTGCCACACGGCCCACTATTGGGGCCGAGAAATCGCCGCTCTTGGGCACGATGTCCGTCTGATGCCGCCGCAATTCGTAAAGCCCTATGTCAAGAGCCAGAAGAACGACGCCGCCGACGCCGAGGCGATCTGCGAAGCCGTGCAAAGACCCACGATGCGGTTTGTGCCAATCAAATCTGCGGACCAGCAGGCTGTTCTGATGCTGCACCGGACGCGCGACTTACTGATCCGCCAGCGGAGCAGCCTTATCAGCGCCATTCGCGCCCATTTCGCCGAATTCGGCATTGTAGTTGGACAAGGCATCCGCAATGTCGAACGGCTGCTTGCTCTTCTTGAAACGGCAGGAGATCAGCGCTTACCGGCCCTTGCCGCGGAAATGCTCGGCATTTTGGCCGCGCAGCTGCGCCGCGTCGCCGAACAGGTCAAGGAAGTCGAGGTAAAACTGTTGGCATGGCATCGGGCCGACGAGACAAGCCGCCGTTTGCAGAGTGTCCCTGGCCTTGGGCCGATTACGGCAAGCGCGATAGTCGCGACCGTTGGAGATCCGAAGCAATTCAAATCCGGTCGACAGTTCGCGGCCTGGCTCGGCCTCGTGCCGCAACAACGGTCGAGCGGCGGCAAGGAACGATTGGGAGGCATCAGCAAGCGAGGAGACGGCTATATCCGGCGGTTGCTGGTGCACGGCGCTCGGGCGATCGTTGGATGGCGGAAGCGGTCGGCTACGCACAAAACGCCATGGATCGAGCGGCTGTTGGCGCGCCGGCCCACCAATGTTGCAACGGTGGCCTACGCCAACAAGCTTGCGCGCATCGCCTGGGCGATCATGATGCACGGAAATCGATACAATCCTGCTCTGGCTTTTGCTACCATGCCGTAATCGGATGATGCAACAAACGAGAGCGGATTAAGTCTGCGAGGGTGAAGGAAGTTTGATGGCAAATCGGTTGTCCAACCGAGGCATGGCAAAGTCCGACGGACATATCGCTCGAAAAGAGCGTCAAATGTTTGGGCGCCGTGTCGCGGATTCCATCAGGGTCGAAAAGACCGGATAGATGCCTGCAGGCAACCGAGGAGCAAGAGAACAGAGAAGACCCTCAAAGGGCGGGGCCGTCCATAGATATGTCCGGCCTATTGTAGCGTTTGCGCATGAACGCTGGCCAAGATGGTTTCCGCGACACAAGTTCCAATCATTGCTGCGACCTTTGACGGCCGATGGATGAAGCGGAATGTCTCGTGTCTTGGATCGATCGATCACACCATCTGCTCATTTGCTTGCAAGTTCTGGCATCGGCTCAGCACGGTTGCAGTTAAGTTGCTCCCCGTGTCTGGCTGATCTCTATGTCGCGTTCGCCAGAGCGGCGGGCACGGATTTGGCGGCGTAGCGCTCGCCTGTGACCATCAGCTTCCAGGCGATGCGGGCCATTTTGTTGGCTAGCGCCACGGCGGCCAACTTCGGCGGCTTGCGCTTGAGAAGGCTGACGATCCAGGGCGATCCGCGCCCGCCACGTCGAACGTGTTGGATAACGGAAGTGGCGCCAACGACCAACACGCTGCGCAAGGCCTCGTCGCCAGCCCGAGTGATGCCACCTAGCCTGACCTTGCCTGCCGTCGAATGGTCCTTCGGCGTCAAACCTATCCAGGCGGCGAACTGTCGGCCCGATCGGAATAGCTCAGGCGCCGGGGTCTTCAGCATCAGCAGAACTGCGCCGATCGGCCCGACGCCGGGGATCTTAACAAGGCGCCGACTGCTTTCATCGGCTTTGTGCCAGGCCAGGAGCTTGGCGTCGACTGCGTCGATTTGCGCCTGCAGCCGCGCATATTCTTCAGCTTGGGCCGTGAACAGCTCTCGAGCGAGGACGGGCACGCTCTCATCGGCTTGAATACGTTCGAGCAGTGGAACCAAGTGAGCTTTGCCCTTGGCGGCGGAGAAACCGAACTCGGCCGCATAGCCGCGAATGGCGTTCGATAGCTGCGTGCAATTGCGGATCAGTCGGTCGCGCAAACCGACCATCATCAGGGCCGCTTGTTGCTCGGCAGTCTTCACCGGCACGAAACGCATCGACGGCCGACTCATCGCCTCGCAAAGTGCCTCGGCGTCAGCGCCGTCATTCTTACCGCGCTTCACATACGGCTTGACCAACTGGGGTGCTATTAGTTTCACCTTGTGGCCGAACGACCCCAAAAGCCGCGTGTCCGTCGTCAGAGTTTTTGGGACAGGCGGTGGATTAAAATAAGAGAGTCTCTGGCTCCTCTAGTTTGTAATATTATGCGGCTTGCCGACGGTGCAGCAAGCGGCGATTGGCGATTGTCTGTCGT
>PEFW01000123.1 GCA_002890675.1 Candidatus Methylaffinis lahnbergensis | reverse complement strand
GTCTCGCCATCGTCTATTTCCACAACAGATGGATGGGCGGCTGGCCGGTGCTGGTGACCGTAATGGGATGGCTCTCGCTGGTCGTCGGCCTCCTGCGCATGGTGTTCCCCACACAAATCGCCGCACTAACGACGAAAATCGCTCCGTCCGCCGCAGGCGTCTTTCCTGTCGTCGCGGTCGTATTCCTGCTGATCGGAGGATTTCTTTCGTTCAAGGCATTTGGTCGCGAGTGACTTCGTAATACTGCCCGGTGCCGTCGAGCGTTTGTTCAAGAACGTCGGCGCAGTGGAAGACCACGAACCGGGCGGCGGGAAGAAGCGCGGCCCGCGCCAGCACAATCGCCAGCGGAACGCCCCGCCATTTGCCGATCGCGCTCCACCCTTCGACGCAGTCATGGCGGGTGATCTGTGTCCGTTGCGGCAAGCTCCGCAAATCCGCGAGCGAAAATTCCACAGGCTTGGCGACCAGCCCATCGACGCGCAGCCGCCAATCGGCGAAATTGCCTTCCCGCAAGGCCGCGTATTCCTCGCCCTCGGGCATACTAGTGCCATTCACCTTGAAGACCGGGGACAGATCGCTAACCGTGAATTCGCGCGCAAGCGCGTGGCCGCCGCCGAGCGTCCGCTGGACGCGATAGGTCAGCCACTCGGCCGAGGCAAGAAACTCCTGGAAATCCGGAGCCTCGGAGAGCCGGTCACAGCCGGTGAGCAGCGTGCCGCCGAGGCTTGCCGCCGCAAGCGCGAGAAACCGCCGCCGGGGGAGCCGAACGTTACTCATGATCGTCCTCGACAAAAATGGCAAATCGTCCGGTGATCATTGAACGCAGCTCGTTCACCGGTCCGGCCAGAAACACCATCGCGACATGAACGAAAACGAACAGCACAATCAGGCTGGCCGCGACGAAATGGATCGTCCGCGCGGATTGCCGTCCGCCAAACAGGTCGACAAGCCACGGAAAAATCGCATCCAGCCCCGGCGACATGGTGAGGCCGGTCAGGATCATCAATGGCAACAGCACGAAGACCACGCCGAGGTAGGTCAGTTTCTGCAGGGGATTGTATTGGCGTGCCGCCTCGCCGCGCGGAAATTTCAGCCGGAGGTGATTGGCTGCATCGTGGAGAAGAGCGCGCGGCCGCAGCTGCTCCCGGCCCGGCAGCAGATCGCGCCAAAAATGCCTGCTGGCGAGTCCGGCCACGAAATAAGCCAAGAGGTTCGCGACAAATGCCCAAGCGAAAAAGAAGTGCCAGCGGCGCCCCATGGACAGATCGCGCCAGCTTGGTAGCGTAGCCCACCGTGGGAAGGCGCGCTGTACAGTGTCACCGCTGGCGTTGCGGGAGACGCCGAGGATCCCGGTCGTATGTCGATGAACCGATCCGGGCGAAACCCACCGGCGGGCCGTCGCCTGAATCATCGGCCCCGATCTCGAATGCCGGCCGGTCGGCGTCGGCGCCGAACTGTCCCCAATAAAGGGCGGGATGCGCCATAAAAATCTGCAGGCCGCTCATCAGCAGCGCGGCCACGCAGAAGAGATTGATCCAATGAGTCAAGCGAGTAATGCGAGCGTGCCGGTAGACTAGCAGTCGGCGCGAGCGCCGCACTGGTTGCCCTAGGTCTGCCTCGCGAATTTCACTCATGGCCGGTTCCCGGTTCTCTTCGCCCATTCGTCTCCGCGGGTTCGTTCCGGCACAAGGCGCGGACCGGACCCGCAGCCGCGCGAATTTAATTTTGTGAGCTGCCCATGGCGTCAGTGCCCATATGGTCACCCTTCATGGCATCACCCTTCATAGCGTCGCCCTTCATAGCGTCGCCCTTCATATGGTCGCCCTTCATATGGTCGCCCTTCGTCGCATCGCCCTTCATGGCTTCCCCTTTCATATGGTCCTGTGTCGGCGCTTCCGACTTCATCGTGTCCTCGGCGGACGCGCCGCCGGCGTACATTGCGCCCGCCACAACAAAGGCTAAGGCGGCAAAGCGAGTGATGATGGAATTCATCTTCATGGCATTTACTCCTCTATATGGTTGGCCCGGGATGGGCGCGCTCTTGGTTACCGCCGAAGCTGACCGCGGGGGCGGCGTCTTGGGGCCACGCGACCTGCCGAAGCAGGACCGTGGGGCCCTAAGCTTGCAAGGGAGGTTCGGCCCGCTTGGATCGAACCGTTAGCTCCCGTTGGGTATGAATTTCAGGGCAACGCCGTTCATGCAGTAGCGCACATCCGTCCGGAGTGCGGATAACGTCAAGGGAGCGGCGTTGCTTGCCGTCACGAAGCCGCTGGGCACATTGCGATTGCCGGCCTCCATCAGAAGCTTCTGAATGACGCGCTCTGAATTCTCGTAGTCATGCTCACCGAAATGGTGATGGCGGATGCGCCCTTCCGCATCGACGAAATAGGCAGCTGGCCAATATTCGTTACCGAACGCTTTCCAGATCGCGTAATCGTTGTCGATGACGACTGGATAGTCGATTTTCAAACGAGCGACGGCCTTGCGAACATTGCCGATATCCCTCTCGAACGCGAGTTCGGGCGTATGTACGCCGACGACGACGAGACCATAGTCCCGGTATTTCTCAGCCCAGGCCCGGACATAGGGCAGCGCATGCAGGCAATTGATACAATTGAAGGTCCAGAAATTGACCAGCACCACCTTGCCGCTCAGAGCCTGCGGTGTCAGCGGCGCCGAATTCAACCATTCGATACTGCCAGAAAAGCCAGGCAGCGCGCCTTCCACGGGCAGATCGACCGTTGTCCCGGCGGCGATCTTCGTGACGAGGCCGGCCTTGGCCGGAACCATCGAGGGATCCTTGAAGACGACGTCGATCAATGCGAGCGAATCGATGCGCGGCGCCGGCGGCAAGACCCAACTCTGCCGGCCATTGGCGCCGGCGCTTGGCGAGGCCGCGCCGTCAATGGGGGCAGTCGTTGATGCGGCGGCCCCGTGTCCACCCGTCCAGTTGAGCAGCGTATCTTCGATCGACGCCGTGCTCGCGAACGAAATCCGCGAAAGAAGCTGCGCATCCAAGCCGGCGGCGATGAGAACCACGCCGGCAAGCACGGCGACGCCAAGACTGCGGCGCAGCCAATCGCCGACGCGAAAAGTTCGCTTGAGAAACGCCAGCATTCGTCCGCCAGCCAAAAGCGCCAGGGCAAGGGATGTCGCCGCGCCGAGGGCGTAGGCCAGGAGCAGAAGTGAGGTCCAAGCGCTCGCGCCGTTGAGCGCGGCGCCGGTCAGGATGAGGCCGAGGATCGGACCGGCGCAAGGTGCCCACAGCAACCCCGTGGCGACGCCGAGGATCGCGGACGCTAGGGGTCCCGGGGTGGCGGCGATCGACGAGGACAGACGCCGGCCGAGCGCCAGCACGGGCCATAGGAGATAGTGCGCGAGTCGCTCCGACAAAAGAGTCATGGCGAACAGCGCGAGGAGCGCCAATGCCGCGAGGCGGCCGTACTGGTTCGTCTCGACCGCCCAGCCGCCGCCGACGGAGGCAAGCGTCGCGACGCCCATGAATGCGACGGCCATGCCAAGGAGAAGAGGCAGTCCCGTTCGCAAGAACGGCTGATCGGCGCGGGCGAAAACGAAGGGCAGCACGGGCAGGATACACGGGCTGAGGATCGTAAGGATGCCCGCCAGATAGGCCAAAATCAAAAGAGTCATGTTGTGTTCCTCTCGATTAGGTCGAACCCTCAGCTCTCTTCCGCTATGAATTTCATGGCCACGCCGTTCATGCAGTAGCGCAGACCGGTCGGTGGCGGGCCGTCTTTAAAGACGTGGCCGAGATGCCCTCCGCAGCGCCGGCAATGCACCTCGGTGCGGTCCATCCAGAAACTCCGGTCGGTTTTGGTGCTCACCGCGCCTTCGATGGGACTCCAGAAACTCGGCCAGCCGGTTCCGCTCTCGAACTTGGTCTCCGACTTGAAGAGCGGCAGTTCGCAGCCGGCGCAGACGAACACCCCTTTTCGATGCTCGTCTACCAGCGGGCTGCTGAAGGGCGGCTCCGTGTCCTCATGCCGGAGCACTTGATATTGAGCGGGTGTGAGAAGACGCCGCCATTCCTCGTCGGTCCTCGTCACCTCCAGCTTCTCCGCTTCGGCGAGGAGCCAAGTTGGGAAGACGAAACCGCCGACCGCCGTCAATGCCAACGTCGACAATAAATCGCGCCGTAGCATTTTCGAGACTCCTCTTTACTGTTGGTCGCCGCCCACGAGCACCGCCTGCTCGCGGTAAAACTCCGGGTAGAGCTTTTTCAAATTGGCGATTTTTGGCAGGTCGTAAGCCGCGATATAGAGACTGTCGGGATGAAGCGTGGCATAGTCCTGATGATAGAGTTCGGCGGGATAGAATGCCTTCAGCGGCTCCACCTTGGTCACGATAGGGTGCGGGAAGGCACGCGCCTTGTCGAGTTCGGCGATATAGGCGTCGGCGGCGCGTTGCTGGGCGTCGCTCGTGGCGAAAATCTCGGAGCGGTACTGGGTGCCCTCGTCGGGGTCCTGCCGGTTCAATTGTGTCGGGTCGTGCGCCACCGAAAAATAGATCTGCAACAGGCGGCCGTAGGAGATCTGCTTCGGATCGAAGGTAATCTCGACAGATTCGGCGTGGCCGGTGGCGCCAGAGCTGACCTGCTCATAGCTGGGGGCGGCCGGCGTGCCGCCCGTATATCCCGAAACCGCGCTCGTGACGCCCTTGGTATGCTGGAACACTGCCTGAACGCCCCAGAAACAGCCGCCGGCGAAAACCGCTTTTTCTGTTTTGCTCCCCGATGAATTCTGCACGTCGGTGAGCGGCGGGATGATCGGCGCTGCAGTCTCGGCCACAGCCGCGCTTACGAGTCGACCTAAGGAAATGATGCCAAGCGTGGCCAGCGAGAGCCTGAGGCCAGCGTGGATCATGCGCGAGCCGAATCGTTGGGTATGGAGCTGCATGGTCTTTGACCCTTTGGTTGGAATGGGCGTCTGGACCCGTGGGCCGGCGTTGCGCCCACAACCCGAACTTCGTCTGGGGCGCCGTTTTGATTACAGTTCGCGATTATCAACTTTATGTGTGCCGCAAAAGCCGTCGCGGGAGAGCTGGAATCCGTCATTATCCTCGGTGTCGCCAGCATCTTTCGCGCCGAAGCACCCGTTAAACCAGCGGCAGTTGCGCACGCTCGGCACCAACGCGTTGTCCAGCAGTTAAGTGGCGCTCCGCACGGTTTTCGGCGCACATTCGCGCGTCAGCCCAGCAAGCTCCGTCATCGCGGGGAGCATGACAAAGATCATGGAGGGCCGCCCTGGGGTCAGGGCAGCCCCCGCATTTACATCACGACCGCTGATGCAGCCGTTCGGTTACAAGAGCAACCCGCTCTCGAACCGCCGGCACGTTGCCGTGCCGACAATCCCAGACGGCCTGCCGGATCTGGTCGGCATGTAGGTTACCTCGGGGCCCGAGCTGACGCGGCCATTCCGACCATGAACGATCATCTGACCTGGCTTGGACGGATTTTCGAAGCCAGCAGCGTCCCACTCCGCCAAGAGCTGTTCAAGCGCGGGCGTGCAAGGATGTTGAGGAAGCGGCACTGCTTCAACCGGCAAAGCTCGCCCGAGAAGCACCGCAGCCCCTAGCGCGCCGATGATAACGGAGCGCCGCGCAGCGACAAGAATTTTCGGTCGGAACCGGCGACAAGCAGCACCAGCACGAGCGATAAGATCAGCCCGGCGCGTACGCCGCTGGCGGAATGCAGCTCAGGGTAATCGAGCAATCGCCCGGTGCGAACGAAGCGCGCGGTTGCGACCACGATAAGTGCGAGGCCGCCGAAGATGAGAGCAACGCCGCCATAGCGATGGAGCGGTCCCGACAGCCTTTCGAGCTGCAATCGATGCGCCACTTCAGCGGAGGCGGAGCTTGCGATGGTAAGCACAAAGAGATTGATTGAACTTCTCGATGATGAACCCGAAGGCAATCACGGCGATGCCGGTGCGCACCCAGGCAAGAAACGTCCGCTCATTGGCCGCATGGTCGGTATAGCCACGAACCATGGCGCTCCTCGCTCATCGAAGGGTGACAAGCGGGCAAGCGATTGACGAAGTGGCCGCCGCTTCGGGTTAGGACGTCTTCTTTGGCGCGGCGTTCGCCGGGACGATTGAAGGACGCGCGAGCCACTCGCGGCCCTTCAACATCGCCTCCCAGTAGACTGGCGGCAGGATTATCTTCTTGAGAAGCCAAGGAAGGCGCTGCGGCCGCGTGCCGTCGATCAGCCATTTTGGGAAGGTCGGGAGCAGTTTGCCGC
>PEFW01000122.1 GCA_002890675.1 Candidatus Methylaffinis lahnbergensis | reverse complement strand
GGCGATCGCGGGCAGGCGCATCACATCGAGCGCCGCGGTTGGAGCGGAGGCCGATCCATGCTCCCCGGCGACGGCGGCGATCTCGATCAAGCGCCTTGTGAAGGAAGCAAGAATACGCTCCTCCTCGCCGCGCAGATTGCAGGCTTCCGAATCCATGTCGAAAAAATTCATTGAATTTTACTCCTGAATGACTTTTTATGACGAAAAACTAGCTATGACAATTCGTTAGCTGCAAAGCCCCATAACTTTTTTTTACCGGGGCCGAGGCCAAAAAGTTTCAAGCGCCCCTAAATTAATTTAACCTCAACGCTTAGTTCAGGCTTACCGGATCGGATGGGACAATGTGTTTAGGTGTCGCGTTATCCTGGTGAGGACTAGCGCCTCTATTTCCGCGCCGAAGCAGGCGCGAACCCCGAACTGCATGCGTATTTGGAGGCAGGCGGGCGAAGACGCGGCGATCAAAAGCGGGTAGATAATCGTGAAGAGTCCTTCAGAAAAGCGCTTGTGCAGCCTGCTTGAGGAAGTCGCCTCGGGCGATCGCAAGGCTTTCCGCACCCTCTACGACGAATCCGCGCCGCTCCTTTTCGCCATATGCGTGCGCCTGATGCGGGATCGCGGCAAGGCGCAGGACGTACTTCAAGAAGCAATGACAAGAATTTGGCGGAAGGCGCATCTTTTCGATGCCTCCAAGGGTAATGCTATGGCGTGGATGGGCGTGGTTACCCGCAATTGTGCCTTGAACCAGTTAGCCGCCGCGTCGCCGCCTTCCTCATCGCTCGAAGAAGCGGAGGTGCTGGCGGCGGTCGAGGCAACCCCGTCCGGCGATCCGGAGATCGCGATCGATGTCAAGAAATGTCTGAAGAAGCTGAGTAAAAAATATAGAAAGTGCGTTACTTTGATCTATCTGCACGGTCTAAGCTATGAGGAGCTCGCAACGCAAATGGACGCTCCCCTGGGGAGCGTGAAGTCATGGGTTCACCGGGCGGTGCGGGAACTCGCTCTATGCATGGGAAAATGATGTCCGAGGATCTTGACCAGACCGCCGCCGCCTATGCGCTGGGTATTTCGCGCGGGGTCGCGCGCGCAGAAATCGAGGCGAGGCTTTCGGGCAATCCGGCCTTGCAAGCGAAAGTCAAGCTTTGGCAAGAGAATTTTATGGCGATCGATCTCGCTTGCGGGCGGCAAGTCCCGCCGACTGGGCTTTTCGACAGAATTGTTGCCGCGATCGACGCCGACACAAGGGAAATTCCGGGCACGCAGACCCGGCGCGCCGGAACCGGCGTTTGGACCGAGATGTCGCCGGGAGTGACCTATACGGTGCTGTTCGAGGATCCCGTCGCGAGGCGGCGCTCGATACTGGTTCGCGCCTTGCCAGGTTCCAAATATGACTCGCACTTTCACGACGAAGGGCATGAGGAGTGTCTAGTACTCGAAGGGGATCTCAGCATGGGCGATTTGAGATTGTTGCCAGGGGATTTCCACCTTGCCGCGAAGGGCAGCGCGCATCCAGCCGCGACGACGATGTCGGGGTGCCTTCTTTATCAATCAATCGCGTTTTAGGCGCACGCGCCATGCGGCGCATTAAAGTCCCTGGGCCTTAGCGTACGTCACGTACCCCTGGATACAATCAGGGGTGAGCTGTGATCCTCCCTCGCCGGACCGCGTTATGCGTGGAATGGCCCGGCCCATTCCGCGCGAACTTCAGCTCTTTGGCAAAAGCACGGTGTCGACGACGTGAATGATGCCGTTCTTCTGGATGACGTCGGCGATCGTCACGAAGGCCTTATTGCCCTTGGCGTCGATAATTTCGAGTCTGCGGCCGTTTTGCCGCACGGTCAGCTCTTCGCCTTCGACGGTTTTGTAGGTGGCCTCGCCGCCGCTCTTTTGGACCGCCGCGACGAAATCGGCCGCGGAAATCTTGCCGGGAATGACGTGGTAGGTGAGAACCGCGGTCAAGGCGGCCTTATTTTCTGGCTTCAGCAGCGTTGCGGCCATGCCCTTGGGCAGCTTGTTGAAAGCCTTGTTTACCGGCGCGAAGACCGTGAACGGGCCGTCGCTTTCCAAGGTTTCGACGAGTCCGGCTGCCTTGAGAGCCGCGACGAGCGTCGTGTGATCCTTCGAATTGATCGCGTTTTCGATAATGTTTTTCGACGGATACATCGGCGCGCCGCCGACTTCCACGGTCATTTCCGCTAAGGAAGGGGAAAGCACGGCGCCGCCCAGGTTAGCAAGGCTCATTGCGGCAGCAAACGCAGCGTCGCGTACTGAGAACATGGAATTTCTCCTGCTAAACAATTGCCGCCGGACGGCTGGAAACAACGTGACTCCGCGCGTTCCTGCGTCCCCTTGTCGTTACTGGCAAATGCGGGCGCGCGCCGCAAAAAGTTGCGCATGCCGCTTGGTGCCGCTAGCCGGAGGATCCGGCAACGAGATTCCGGCGCGGATTCTAATTCGAAAGCAAGAGCCGGAGTGCGAGGCTGGATACCTAGTGCTACATAGACCTCAACATACGAATTGGCGAATGGCGCGGATGACCATCATGTTCCCAAAATCGAATATCGTCGGGATTGCGGCCGAGCAGGACCCGCGGTGGCAGGCTGTCGCCCTGCGGGACCGCAACTTCGACGGTCACTTCTACTATTGCGTCAAGACGACCGGCGTTTACTGTAGGCCGTCCTGCGCCGCGCGCTTGGCGAAACCGATGAACGTGAGCTTTTTCGCATCCATCGACGACGCCGAACGCGCGGGCTTCCGCCCCTGCAAGCGATGCAAGCCAAATGAGCCCGCCTTGGCCGTGCAGCATGCTGCAAAGATCGCGAAGATCTGCCGGGTCATTGAGACCGCGTCAGAAATCCCGAGCCTCGACGAGATGGGCCGCAAGGCCGGATTAAGCGCCTATCATTTCCACCGGCTTTTCAAGGCCGTCACCGGCGTGACGCCGCGAGCCTACGCGATCGCCCATCGTGCCAAGCGCATTCGCGACAAGCTTGCAAAGCCCGGCACGACGGTGAAAGCGGCGATCTACGACGCCAGCTTCAATTCCAGCGGGAGGTTCTACGAAACCGCAAACGCGGTGCTAGGCATGACCCCCACCGATTATCGCGCCGGGGGCGCGAACACCCAGATACGCTTTGCAATCGGCGAATGCTCGCTTGGCTCGATCCTCGTGGCGCGAAGCGAGAGGGGCGTCTGCGCCATCCTCATGGGCAACGACCCGGGCGCGCTTGCCCGCGACCTCCAAGACCGCTTTCCGCACGCTGAGCTAATTGGCGGCGACGCGGATTTCGAGGCGCTGGTCGCCAAGGTCGTCGGTTTCGTCGAAGCGCAATCGCTCGGCCTCGATCTGCCGCTCGACGTGCGCGGCACCGCCTTCCAGCTGAGAGTCTGGCAGGCGCTGCGGGAGATCCCCGCGGGTTCCAAGGCGAGCTACGCGGCCATCGCGAAGCGGATCGGGGCGCCGAAGTCGGTTCGCGCGGTGGCAGGGGCCTGCGCGGCAAATGCCATAGCGGTAGCAATTCCCTGCCATCGTGTCGTGCGAAACGACGGTGCGCTCGGGGGCTACCGCTGGGGCGTCGCGCGTAAGCGCGCGTTGCTCGCACGGGAGACTGCCAGGTGAACGTCCAAACGTCGTTCTTTTTCCGTTGCCTTTGCCCCGGATTTCGCGGCGCACAGCCCATTGTGGTTGAAGACACAGGCGAGCAGCTTAACTTGCCTTAACGTTTATTTTGCTATCCAGAGGGAGGGAGACCATGTTGCGTCGCATTCTCTTGGCTTCGGCCGTCGCCGTGGCGCTCGCTGGTGCGATTTTTTCTTGTCGCAAGGCGAAACCGGCCCGGTCCATCCTTATGGCCGGGTTTTTGTTGGGGAGTCTTCCGCTTGCAAGGCGACGCCGCGCGTGCCAAGCAAACGCATGATGCTCGATGAGACCAGTGCGCCAATGACAACAAGCGGCGGCCTTGCGCGCGCCACGCAAGCGCCAAAAATTTCCTTCGTCTCGCTTGGCTGCCCCAAGGCCCTTGTCGATAGCGAGCGGATCATCGGGCAGCTCCGCGCGGAAGGTTACGAACTCGCCAAGACGCATCGGGGCGCGGCGGCGGTCATCGTCAATACCTGCGGTTTCCTCGACAGCGCCAAGGCCGAATCGCTTGCCGCGATCGGCGCGGCGGCAGCGGAAAACGGCAAGGTCATCGTCACCGGCTGCATGGGCGCGGAGCCCACAGCGATTTTGGAAAAATTTCCGGACCTTCGTTGGATCTCCGGCCCGCAGGATTTTGGCTCTGTCATGCGGGCGGTCCATGAAGCGGCGCCGCCGCCGCACGATCCTTTCCTCGATCTCCTGCCCCCCCAAGGCATCAAGCTCACGCCGCGCCACTACGCCTATGTGAAAATTTCCGAAGGCTGCAACAACCGCTGCACCTTCTGCATCATACCGAAACTACGCGGCGAACTCGTCTCGCGCGAGGCTGCGGATGTCTTACGCGAGGCCGAAAAGCTCGTCGCGGGCGGCGTCAAGGAGCTACTGATCATCTCGCAAGATACGAGCGCCTATGGATTGGACCTGCAATATGCCGAAAGCTCTTTTCGCGGGCATACGGTCAAGGCGAAATTCTTCGACCTCGCGCGGGAACTTGGGCAATTCGGAGTGTGGGTGAGGCTCCACTATGTCTATCCCTATCCCCATGTCGACGAGGTGATCGAACTCATGGCGGAGGGCAAGATTTTGCCCTATCTCGACATTCCGTTTCAGCACGCAAGCCCAAGAATTCTGCACGCGATGCGGCGGCCGGGCGGCGCTGGGAAGATGCTGGAGCGGATTTCGAAATGGCGCGCGGCCTGCCCGGGTCTTACCCTGCGCTCGACCTTCATTGTCGGCTTTCCCGGCGAGAGCGAAGAGGATTTCGCGCTCCTGCTGGACTGGCTTCAAGACGCAAAAATCGACCGCGCCGGCGCCTTCAAATATGAGCCGGTGGCGGGCGCGGCGGCGAACGATCTCGGTCTACCCCCCGTGGCGCCGGAGGTTGCCGAAACCCGTTACAAGTGCCTCATGGAGCATTGCCAGAAAATCAGCGCCCGCAAGCTCAAGGAGAAAACCGGCAAGCGCATGGCGGTCATCGTCGATCACGCCGGGACGCGCGCAGGCATTGGCCGCACGGCGGGCGATGCGCCCGAAATCGACGGCAAGGTGCATCTCGTCTCGCGCCGACCATTGCGGCAGGGCGACATCGTCACCGTGAAAATCGAGCGCTCCGATGCCTACGATCTCCATGGAACCGCCATCTAGCTGACCTACGCGTGAGGCGCTTGCACCATACGCGGCGGCTTTGGGTTTGCCTTTTCCTGATGCTGGTTGCCATCACTATCTATGTGATGTCCGATGAGTCGACTACGCGAGATCTTCCCTCAGGCGTTGGAAGAATGCCTCAAGCACGTCGCGCCGTAAGACATAGCTGGCGAATTTGCCCTCCCGGACGACCTCCACCAGCCCCGCTATTTCGAGCTCTTTCATGTGGTGGGAAAGAGTCGCCGGGTTGATGCCCGTGCAGTCGCGCACCGCGCCGCAGGCGATCGCGTCCGGGCGTTCGCCGAGACGCTTCAAGATTTCGTAGCGGCGCCGATCGCCCAAAGCCTTAGCGATCAGAAGAACTTGATCCTCCGTCAGCGTTTTGCCAGCCGGTTCCGACATCCCCACACCTTCGAGCATGACCGCTTCAAATTGAATCGGTCATGCTCATTTTTCTAGCGGCGGCGCGGCCGCCGCACAAGGGCGAGATCGCCTTAGCGCAAGCCGCCCGAAACCGCCAGCGTATCGCCGGTGACCCAACGCGACTCGTCCGACGCAAAGAACACCACGGCCGGCGCTATATCGTTTGGCTGCCCGGTCCGACCGAGCGGCGTTTGCGTGACAAGTTGCTTCTCGAAATCGCTGCCGATGTGGCCCACAGCACGTGTACCCTCAGTATCGACCAAGCCCGGCTTGATCGCGTTGACGCGAATTTTCCGCGGACCCAGCTCCTTCGCCAGCACGCGGGTCACCGCGTCGACCGCGCCCTTCGTCGCGGTGTAGACGACCGAATTCGGCGGATTGAGACGGCTCACCACGGAGCCGATATTGATGACGCTGCCACCCGCGTCGCCAAAGAGCTTCGCCGCCTCCTGTGTCGCCAGCAGCAGGCCCAACACGTTGATGTTGAAATGCCGGTGAAAGTCCTCTTCCGTGACCTCCTCGAGAGGCAACAGATTATAGACACCGGCGTTGTTGACCAGAATGGC
>PEFW01000121.1 GCA_002890675.1 Candidatus Methylaffinis lahnbergensis | reverse complement strand
CGAGCCGCGCTTTACAAGCGCTGGCCGGAAGCCGTGGCCCACTATCAAAGCTCGGTTTCCGCCTTCAAGCTGTCTGGATGCGGAAAGAGAACAATGTTGTAGCCGGCGTCCACGCAATGGATTTCGCCGGTGACGCCACTCGAAAGATTGGACAAAAGATAAAGCGCCGCGCCGCCGATGTCGGAAAGGTCGAGGCCGCGGCGTAGCGGCGAATGTGCCTTCTGGAAACCGTACATGACCCGCCCATCGGCGATCGCGGCGCCCGCCAAGGTGCGGATCAATCCGGCCGAAATCGCGTTCACCCTGATGCCTTGCGGGCCGTAATCGGCGGCGAGATAGCGCACGCTCGCCTCCAGCGCCGCCTTGGCGACGCCCATGACATTGTAGTTGGGCATCACCCGGTTAGCGGCCGCAAAAGTCAGAGTCAAAAGCGCGCCGCCCGGCTGCATGAGGGCTGCGGCGCGTCGGGCGATCTCGGTGAAGGAGAAAGCGGAAATCAGCATGGTGCGCAAAAAATTTTCCCGGGTCGTATCGGCATAGCGCCCCTTCAATTCGGCGCGATCGGAATAGGCGATACAATGAACCGCGAAGTCGAGGCCGCTCCACTTTTTCTCGATAGCCGCGAAGACCGCGTCGATCGAGGCGGCGTCCTCGACGTCGCAAGGCAAAATGAGCGCCGCGCCGAGGCTTTCGGCCAGCGGCCGGACGCGCTTGCCGAGCGCCTCGCCCTGATAGGTGAAGGCCAGTTCCGCGCCTTGTTCGTAAACGGCCTTGGCGATGCCCCAGGCAATCGAATGATCGTTCGCGACGCCCATGACGAGACCGCGTTTGCCGCGCATCAATCCTTTGTTGTCCACCGCCTGCGCCTCAGGCATCGACATGTTTCAAAACGAGGCTGGCGTTGGTGCCACCGAAGCCGAAGGAATTCGACAAGACGGCACCTAATCGCACGCCGTCGCGGCGCTTTCGCACAATGTCAATATCCGCGAAAGCCGGATCGAGCTCCTCGATATTCGCGCTTTCGCATATAAATCCGTTTTGCATCATCAACAGCGAGTAGATTGCTTCCTGCACCCCGGTGGCGCCCAGCGAATGGCCGGTCAGAGATTTTGTCGCGGCGATCGGGGGACATTTTTCAGCCGTTCCGAAAACGGTTCTGATCGCCTCGATCTCCTTTACATCGCCAATTTCCGTGGAAGTCGCATGGGGATTGATGTAATCGATCGGCGTTTTCACGTTTTCGAGCGCCATGCGCATGCAGCGCACCGCTCCTTCGCCCGAAGGCGCGACCATGTCGTAGCCGTCCGAGGTCAAGCCGTATCCGGCGATCTCGGCGTAAAGTTTCGCCCCCCGCGCGCGGGCATGCTCCAATTCCTCCAGCACCAATACCCCCGCGCCGCCGGCGATGACGAATCCGTCCCGGTTCTTGTCATAGGCGCGGGAGGCGCTCGCGGGACGGTCGTTGAAAGCCGAGGACATCGCGCCCATCGCATCGAACAGAACCGAGAGGGTCCAATCGAGCTCTTCGCACCCGCCCGCGAACATCAAATCCTGCTTGCCGTATTGGATCATCTCATAGGCATTGCCGATGCAGTGGTTGGAGGTCGCGCAGGCCGACGAGATCGAGTAATTGACGCCCTTGATCTTGAACCAGGTGGCGAGCGTCGCCGAGGCGGTCGAGGACATCGCCTTTGGCACCGAGAAAGGCCCGATCTTTTTCGGTCCCTTGGCGCGCGCGATATCCGCGGCCTCGATGAGAGTCCGCGTCGAAGGCCCGCCCGAACCCATGATGATGCCGGTGCGCTCATCCGATATTTCATTAGCCGCAAGGCCCGCATCCAGGATCGCCTGATCCATCGCGACATGGTTCCAGGCCGTGCCGCCGGCATGGAAACGCATCGCGCGGCGATCGACGATGCCGCCGGGGTCGAGCGTTGGCGCGCCGTGAACCTGGCTGCGAAAGCCGAGTTCGGCGTATGTGTCCGCCTTGACGATGCCGGATTTAGCCTCCCGCAAAGAGGCGAGCACCTCCTGGCTGTTGTTCCCGATCGAGGACACAATCCCCATTCCGGTGACGACGACGCGTCTCATGCTGCAAAACTCCTGCTTGACATCGCGCCCCGAAGCCCAAGTCCGGGGGCATTTTTTCAAGGTCGAAAGTAGGCCGACCAAAGGTTCAGGCCAGCGTTGGAGTTCCGGCCTTGAACAAGCCCACCCTTATGTCCTTGGCCTCATATATGCGTGTTCCATCTGCTTCGAGCCAGCCGTCGGCGATGCCGAGCACCAGTTTGGTTTTGAACACGCGTTTCAAATCCACGCCATAGATAATCCGCCTGACGGTGGGCAGGATCTGATCGGAAAATTTGACCTCGCCCACGCCGAGCGCCCGGCCGCGTCCGGTGAGGCCATTCCAGCCGAGATAAAAACCAAGAAGCTGCCAAAGCGCGTCGAGCCCGAGGCAGCCAGGCATCACGGGATCGCCCTTGAAATGGCAGCCGAAAAACCAGAGGTCCGGCTTGACCGACAATTCGGCCAAGATCACGCCCTTGCCATTGGCGCCACCTTGCTCGGAAACATTCGTGATTCGATCGAACATCAAAAGAGGCGGCAACGGCAATTGCGGATTGCCTGGCCCAAACAATTCTCCCCGCCCGCAGGCGATGAGATCCTCATATTCGAAATTGGCGCGCCGCTCGTTCATGTCGGTTTCACTCTCGCCTCCCCGCCCGGCAGCCATGCGGGCTTTCTCCGGCGAAGTTCGCGCGCCTTCTAACACATCGATCGGCCAGCCGGAAGCCGCCGCGCATCCTCTCTCCGCGAATCGACCGCATGCGGCGGCCTTCAAAAACGCGCTCGTCCAAACAGCCGGAGAATGGTCCTATTCGATTTATCTCTGGCTCTCCGCCGCTCCGGCGCGGTCAAGACCCCCTTGTTTCAATTTCTGGACGACGCCACCGGGATCAACAGCCGGGTAAGCGCCGTGCCCATGTCGCAAAACAACACTCCATCTTGCCCCGCAACGCCCCGATCGTGCGCGCGTAACATCCTTTGCGCTTTTCGAGTTTGCCCCCCATATAGCTGGGGCGGGCCGGAATGGCCCGCGCAACGTCAGGAATAGAAGCCATGGCATTTCGCCACAAACCCTTGATTTTAATCCTCGCCGCGACACTTGCGCTGGGCTTTGCCGGGGACGCTTTCTCCCGCGCGGGCGGCGGCTTCTCGTTTGGCAGCCGCGGCGCGCGCACGTTTAGCGCGCCTCCGGCGACGCCGATGGCGCCACGCGCGGCCCCAATGGAGCGGTCGATGACCTCTCCCAACGACGGTATTTTCCGCCGCCCCGCGCCCTTTTCCCAGGGCAGCTTTTTTTCCGGCGGTTTTGGCCGCGGCCTGCTCGGAGGCTTCATAGGCGCCGGATTGTTCGGCCTGTTGTTCGGGAACGGCCTGTTCGGCGGTCTCGGCGGTGGCCTGTCGATCCTTGGGCTTCTCCTTCAGATCGGGCTTTTGTTCCTCCTGTTCAAATTCGTCATGGGGTTTGTTCGCGGACGCCGTCTGGCGGTCCAAGGCGCCGCGTTCGATTCCAACGCGGGCCAAGGATTAGGCCAAGCCGGAACAGGCGCGCGTGGAGGCTTCGCGGGCTTTGGCGGCGGGCCCGGAAGCATGCGGCGCGAGTCAAAGCTCGAAATCGCCCCGGCCGATTTCAGCACGTTCGAACAGCGCCTCGTCGCGATCCAATCGGCATTTGGGGCGGAAGACTTCGATCGTCTGCGCGCCCTGGCGACGCCGGAAATGGCGTCCTATTTTGCCGAGGAACTCGCCGGCAATGCCAAGAAAGGCCTGGTCAACAGGGTCTCGGACGTGAAGTTCCTGCAAGGCGATCTTTCCGAGGCCTGGCGCGAGAGCCAAGGCGAATATGCAACGGTCGCCATGCGATTTTCTTTGATCGACACCATGGCCGATCGTGTTTCGGGCGAGATCGTCTCCGGCGATCCGGCGGCGCCGCAGCAGGCAACCGAGGTCTGGACCTTTGCGCGGCACGGCGGCGGCGGCGCGGACGACTGGAAACTGTCGGCGATCCAACAAGCCTGACGATCGCGGAGCTTTGGCAAGAGCTGACGGCGCTCGAGATCAAGGCCGGACGGTCTGCCGCCGGGCGTTTTTTGCTACCTCTGCAATTGACCTAAAAAAATTCTGCACGCCGAGAGCAAGAAAGGCCTGATCTACAGCCCGTCGGTGAGCTCCGGAGCCCGCATCGCTTGGCGCGATAAGCGGAAAAGTCTTGCTCCCAAAAAGGTTGTGCGGCCGAAGCCAGCGCCGAATGTCGATTTGGTGCAAACTGTCTTCAGCGCGGTGTCGGCCGGTACCAGGGGGAGCACGCGCAACGCCGCGCGCGCGACGCCGCTTCGTTCTCCTTCAATCGGGCAAGGATATCCGCACTGTTCATTGTTTTTTCCAAGCACGACCTGCGTCCGTCGTGCCGGCTTGAGGGTTTAGTTCCGCACGAGGAGCGAGCCGTCTCGAAGCTGGGCGACGTAAATGGGACGTTTGTCATAGGCGCCCTTTTTCGTTTAGCCCGCCCCCGGCGAAAACCTCCGCCTTGCCGCCCGTTCCGTCCGGCTTGAGCGACGTAATCATGAGGCGCGCGCCGATCGGCACGCCGCGGTTCCATGACCCATGCTGAGCAAAAAATTCTGTTCTGTATACACGCACACAATCATACGTGGCGGTCAAAAGATTTTTCAACACACGAAATCACGAAACCATCTGACTTCCCGAGATGTATCTATAGCTGTTGAGGCATTCAACACTTGGGATTCAGACTTGGGAGTCAGACAATGAAACTTGTCCAGCAAACCATGCCCAGCGTCGCCGAGCCGGCCAACGGCCGCCGGGAGTTTCTGCGCGGAACGGCCGCGACGGCGGCGGGAATAGGCGCCCTGATGGCACTAACGGATGGTGAAGCACAGGCGGATGGGAGCGGCGATATCCAGATACTACTAGCCGCTCAGATAGCCGAAGCATTAGCGGTTACGACGTACACGAACATCATCGCCACGAGTCCATTCTTCACCCGCATCCCGGTTGATGATCAAGGCTATTTGATAGCTGCTCGTCAGGAGGAGATGTCGCATTACAATCTCGAAAAATCGGTGACAAATCAAGACAGCCCGTTCACAAAATTTTTCTATCCTCAAACCATGTTCGCGAACGCGCAGGTTACGTTGAACACGCTTGTGACGCTTGAAGATGCCTTCATTGCGGCTTACCTGGTTGGCGTGCGGAATTTCAGCACCAACGACCTGAAGGTGACGGCGGCGCGCATCATGGGCATTGAGAGCGATCACCGGACGCTGGCACGAGTCGTCGGCGGTGACGTTGCAGTGCAGGATGGCGGTCCGATCACGCGCATCACCGGGATCCAGGGCGTCTCCGAGAGTGCCTCTCCGCCGAATAACAATGGCTATGAGCGCACGCTCTTGTTTACCAACATTGCGCAGGCCGCGCAGTCATTGCTGCCGTTCGTGGATATAACCTTTGCGTCAAAGGCTGGGTTCAACACCACAAAGACCTTTGCGTTCATGCCATTTACCCCCATGCTGCCGACGGAGCTCGGCGACTTCCATTCGTTTGCGGGCTGAGCAGAGGTTTGCCTTACTCTGGTGCGGATTAGGCACCCTGCTCGCGGCGAAGCGTTGCCTAAATGAGCCAATGTTAGTATTCAAAATGGCCATCGGCGATTGCCGCCTGGAACCAGGCTGACGCAATCGATCGGAGTGGCCGGCAAGCGTCAATGCCGGCCACTCGCATCAAGGATCTTGACAGGAGTGTGATCTTCCTACTCCTCATAGGTGATCCGGTACAAGGCCCCGGCGTAATCGTCCGACACAAGCAGCGAGCCGTCGGGCAGTGGGGCGACGTCCACCGGGCGCCCGTCATAGGCGCCCTTGTCGTTGAGCCAGCCTTCGGCGAAGACCTCCGCCTTGCCGCCTGTGCCGTCCGGCTTGAGCGAGGCGAAACTCACCCGCGCGCCAATGGGTACAGTGCCGTTCCACGAGCCGTGCTGAGCGAAAAAAAATCCCGCCCCTGTATTTTGCCGGAAATTGGGAAATCATCTTTCCTCGCGGGCCAACCGCTATTTGGCGCGCACCGGGCACCAGCGAATAAAAGTGGATCTTGAACCTGGGCGGGAGCTTGATCCTTTCGAGAGTCTTTTTGATCGCTTCGGCTTGCGGGCCAGCTTGCGCCACCTGAACAAGGGCGCGGTGCTCAGCCTCCCGACCCATCTCGAAATCTAGGAATGATACCATTTCCGGTTGATTAGTTCGGAGCGATCCGCTTTGGCCACCAATGGAAGCCCGTTCGGCTCCGGATTTGCTCGCGCTGCTCTGAGAGGGCGATGCACTGGGCGGCGATTTTCTCGTCGAGGT
>PEFW01000120.1 GCA_002890675.1 Candidatus Methylaffinis lahnbergensis | reverse complement strand
CTCGTCATTCGATTCACCCGCCGGGTTCGCCATGACATCAGCTCTCAAATCAGCCTAACAATTTGATTATTATAGCTGAATCGTCCAGGAAGCGCCTCAAATTATAGGGTCATTTGGCGAATGCGGGTTAAGCATAGCTGCTATCTCTGATAGATGATATGCTAGAGCCTGCATTTGGCCGAGATTTTCCTTTTCATGGGTCGATAGGGGTGAGCTTAGTTCATATCCGTGAATTGGCACGAGGTTGTTGCCTGGCTAGCCGCATGAAGCACACTGGGCCGACATGCCGGAAAATACGTCGCTCACGGCTGCGCGGGCAAAGTGTCGGATATGAGAAACACGCAGGTTCACGAGATGCAATCCAACCGGAGCGGCCGGCGCTTTGACATCGGCGCCATGCTGGCCGAGCGGGAAGCGGAACGCTATGGCCTGCATACGCAACATCTGAACGAGATGATGGTGCGGGTGGTGCAAACGCTCGGCTTCGACGTCGGATTTAGCGCCGGCCAAGGCCAATATCTGTTCGATCGGGCCGGCAACCGCTACCTTGACCTCCTCAGCGGATGGGGCGTTTTTGGCATCGGCCGCAATCATCCTTTACTACGCGAAACATTGAACAGTGTCCTTGCGCGCGATCTGCCCAATCTCGTGCAGATGGACGTGTCCGTTCTCGCCGGTCTGCTCGCCGAACGCTTGCTTGGTTTTGTTCCGTTTCTCGACAAGGTTTTCTTTACGAATTCCGGCTCGGAGGCCGTCGAGGCCGCGCTTAAATTCGCCCGCCGCGCCACGCGGCGTCCCGGCATTGTCTATTGCGATCACGCCTTTCATGGGTTGACCTATGGCGCCTTGTCGTTGAACGGCGATGGGATTTTTAGGGAGGGTTTCGATCCCCTCGTCCCTGGCTGCTCCGCAATTCCATTCAACGATCTTGCGGCTTTGGAAAAAGCCTTGTCCGCGCGCGATGCCGCAGCCTTCATCGTCGAACCGATCCAAGGCAAGGGAGTCAATCTTCCGGACGATCTCTATCTTCGCGGCGCGCAGGCCCTGTGCCGTAAATACGGGACCTTGTTCGTTGCCGACGAAATCCAAACCGGACTTGGCCGAACCGGACGATTCCTCGCAGTTGAACATTGGGGGGTCGAGCCCGACCTCGTGTTGCTCGCCAAGACGCTCTCCGGCGGTCATGTGCCGATCGGCGCGGTGCTAACCCGCAAGGCAATCTTTGAAAAAGTGTTCAACCGCATGGACCGGGCCGTGGTGCATGGCTCGACCTTTGGAAAGAACGATCTCGCCATGGCGGCCGGCCTCGCAGCTCTCGAAGTGATCGAAGCCGAAGGGCTCGTTCAAAAGGCCGCGCAGACTGGATCCAGGCTTCTCGCCGCCTTCGAGGCCATGGCGGAGCGGTACGAGCTCGTCCAAACGGTGCGCGGGAAAGGCCTGATGATCGGCATCGAATTCGGGCCGCCCCGTTCGCTAAAGCTCAAGGCGTCGTGGACGCTGCTCGAAGCGGTGAGCCCCGGCCTGTTTTGCCAGCTCATCACAATCCCGTTATTCAAGGATCATAAAATTCTTGCCCAGGTCGCGGGCCACGCAAACCACACCATAAAACTTCTTCCAGCGCTCATCATAACGGATTTGGATTGCGAGTGGATCGTACGTGCCTTTGAGGCGGCGATCGCCGATAGCCATCGCGTGCCGGGCGCGGTTTGGTCGCTCGGCACGACTTTGGCCAATCATGCCATGAAAGCCCGTGCAACGAAATAGGGCAGGCCGGACGCGGGCGCGCCTTATCCCCCAACCTCTTCCTGGAACGGCGATAAACTCACGGCGCGTCGAGCGCCGAAATTGCTTGCTCGACCTTCGGCGACTGCCGAACGGCATTGGCTTGCAAGCCGGGATCCGCGCCGGCCGGGGCAACCTGCAAGCCGCGCTCCTCCTAGTCCATGATGCTGCGTATCACTCCTCTTTGTAGCCGAGTAGCCAGTCCTGTTTTTTGGCGGTGAGAGGGACGAAGATGCGGATCATCTGTCGCTGGGAGGAAGATCGCGTCTTCATGGGCCATGGAGGCTCCCTGGCCGGAGTCGGGGAAATACCAGCGGCGTTGAGGCGGCCTTCCTCATTGTAAGGCGAGCGCCACCGCGTAGCGTCCCGAAAGCGGGAAAAGCATCGGCTTGTCTTGAACCGGCAGCAGTTGCTTGTTCGCACCACTGGTGATTGGCCAACGCGGCTGCCTGTGCCTTTGCCGTCGGCGAGGTTGATTGCCTTTGCGCCGCCACCCTCGGCTAGTCTAGCGCCGCCGCAGTGAACTTCGTGAAGACCGGATCATCGTTAGAGCCGCGCGCGCGACCCATCCTTGCTGCATCAATAAGGAGCGTACACGAAAAAATTGATTGTTGGCTCTCGACATAGCGTCTCAGATCTGCTGGCCCGCCACGGCCTCGCGGGCCAGCATTAGCCGGGCAAGGGGCATGGCGAGCGCCGTGCTGACGACCGCCATCAGAACCAGCGCCGCGAAGACGTTGGCTGAAATGATCCCGGAATCCAAGAGAACCGTCAGCACGATTACTTCCATCAGGCCTTTGGTCTGCAGCAGGGCTCCGAGCCCCAAGGCGAAGGGCCACGACGCACCGGTGAGGCGGGCGGCCAGCGCGGTTCCGCCAACGATGCCGACCATGGCGACCGCTGTTGCAATGAGAAAGAGTTCCAGGAATGCCGGTGAGCCGGGGTCGATCAGGGTTCGTAGTCCGGTCAACGCAAAAAAGAAGGGCATCAACAGCACCACCGTCAGCACCTGCAGCCGATCCAGGATCGGCTTGCGCAAATTCGCCGGCATCACGGCGCCGGTTACGAAGGCACCGATAATGTAATGCAATCCCATTGCCTCCGTGGCCAGGGCGGAGACGATGGTCACGGCGCCCACGACAGCCAGGGCGCGTTCGTCGACCATACCGTCCCGCATCCGGGCAACCACCATGCTGCCGAGCAGCGGCCGCACGACCCGTATCATGAAAACCAGGTAGAGTGGGACCAACAGAAGGGTGGCGAGACCAAATGATCCTCCGGCCATCTGCCCCGCCCTGGCCGTCAAGAGGACGCTCAGAAGTATCCAAAGGGCCGCATCGTTGATCCCGGCGATGCCGAGCGCAAGATGGCCGATACGGCTGCCCAGCAAATCCATTTCGCGCAGGACCGCCCCGAGGACGGGAAGCGCCGTCATGCCCGTACAGATCCCGACCGCCACCGCGAACTCAGCGGAACTGATACCCGGCGGCAGTTCTTCTGGATGGCGAGCGAGGATCCAGTACCCGGCCAGACAGCCCAATGCGGTCGGAACCACAACATTCGCGACGGCCACGACCGAGAACATGCGCCCGTTGTCGCGCAATATGCCGGGTCCCAGATGCAGGCCGGTAGTCAGGCCGAAAATCAGAACCGCGATCGAGCCGATACCGGCAAGGGACGCCAACGATGCAGGATTGATGAACATCTGAAACAATCCGGGGGCCACCCGGCCGAACACCGATGGCCCCAGAACGATGCCCACCATGATCTGAACAACGACCAGCGGCACAAGCCCCTTCAACCCCGAAAGGCGCAACACCGCCACCGGAAGCACAACGACGACAAGTGCCAGCACGAGGAAGTTTAAGCTGGGGGTCATGGCTTTTTGCTGCTCGAGGTTCTCTCAGAATGCGCCATGTCGCGTACTCACGCGCATCAAGGTCATGAGGATAATTTTCAGGTCCAGCGCGACGCTCCGCGTGCGGACATATTGCAGGTCCCAGCCTATGGTCTCGCCCCAATTCAGCAACCCGCGGCCGTTTATCTGTGCGAGGCCGGTGATCCCTGGCTTGTAGGCGAACTTGTACATTTCTTCCGGGCTATAGTATCGCAAGACCTCGGGAGCTTCCGGACGCGGCCCGACGAGCCGCAAATCGCCGGCTAGCACCGACCACAAGTTCGGCAGCTCGTCAACCGAGAGCTTGCGCAGAACCCGTCCGACCCGCGTGACCCGAGGATCGTGCCGGATCGTGGGATACTGCCGGTGGAATTCGTCCGGCGTATATTTGTAAGCGTAGAAATCGGGAAAACGGGTCCGCGCATCGCTGTACATCGTGCGGAACTTCACCAGCGTGAAATAGCTTGGCACGTAATACAAAATATTCGCGTCGAAGCCGCCCGGCGGCGGTAGCAAATCCGTTCGGCCTTTGAGATCGCGGCCGCACACGATTCTTGAACGTCCCGGGCGCTGGTGCAAAAAAAACACGGGCCCGGGCGAGTCGTAACGGATCATCGCTGCCAAGATCAGCAGCAGCGGAAGTCCGGCCACTAGTCCGAACAACGCGGCCAAGACCTCGAAGCCTCGATAGACCGCCTCCGCCAGCCAGTGGGAAGAGGAGACAACATCCCGCACCGGCACTGCATGCAGCCTACCGCGGCTCCTTCCGGCCTCGGCGACGTCAGCAACCCGCGCCGGCCTCTGGTCCACCGCGAGACCGGCGCTAGTGAGAGCATTCGGCGGAGGGTTCATTGGCGGCTGTCCTCCAAAGATTTATTCGGCAACACACTCCCACTTCTAGCTAGTTGCGCCATTCCGCCAATGACGCCGACCATTTATTGAAATATGCCCTGCTGAGGTCGGACAGCGGCAGCCCAACCGGCAGCCGCGATTTGCCATATTTGGAGAACGCCAGATAGTTCTTGATAGTCTCCAGATCCTCGGCCGAGGTCAGCGCGAGGTCCTCGTTGACGAAGTGGAGGATCATCCCCTTCTTGAGCGCTATGTCGAGCATGCGATTGCGGTCTTCCTCCTCTTCCGGCAGGGCAAAGATGCTGTACATGACGAGATTGACGTTCCGGTGTTCGACGATATGCCACAAGGTCGGCAGATGCAGCATGTCCTCCAGATCGAACAGCTCTAAATCGGCGGTGAGACCATTCCTCGTGCTGTAATCCAACAGCATGTAGCGCTGCAGGTGCACCGGAATCGGATAGGTCGAGGAGGTGTTGTTGCCGACGTAGAACATGGTATTTTTTCCGTTGTCGAACACCTTTTCCCGCGGCGGCCGCTGCGCCAACCTTTCCTCCTCCTCCTCCGTCTCGGGAATCAGGTGGGAATAGCCGGCCGGGATCTTCCGCCCGAGCAGATCGCCATACATGCCCTCGGCGAGCCGGAAATCCATGCTGACCCGCGTCTTGCCGGTTGTGTTCGGCCTTCCGGAGCCGTGGATGTTCTCCTGCGAAAAGAAGCAGCAGCTGCCCGGCTTGGCCTTGATCTGATGGCTTTCCTTGCCGAAGACTTCCGTCATCTCCTCCATGCCGAGCCGCTTATCGATCGCGAATTTGATCAGTTCGCGCGACCTTTTAATGCCGATGATCTGCATCGACCTTGAGCGATCCTCATCCGCCGTCACATCGACGAATGGCAACCAGAGGCTGCGCGAGGCGACGCCGTGACCGTAGAGCAAGCCGGTGTGGTACGGGAAGAATAAATCCGGCGTGGTCGGCAGCATGATGCGCACGTTCATGAACCGCTGCACCGCGATCGGCGGCCGCAATCTGCCCTTTGGAACAGCGACCTCGCGGACGAAGCGGTTGACCATCCGCCTGAACTCGGCCAAGTTCGTATCGGCGCAGAGCTGCTTCGTGACCTTGAAGGTTTCCTTTTGCGGGACCACCACATGCAGGTTGTCCAGCTGATCCAAGTCATATCCCATCATGCGAACGCGGTTCAATATCCATTCGTTGAAGGGAAAGCGCTCGTTTGGATACGTCATGATTTGCGCATCCCACTCGTGCGTCAGGCTGCGCTCCAATTCCGCGTCAACGTCTTTCGCTTGAATCGGATTGAATTCCTCCACTGCTTTACGAAATGCTTGAATAGTCATCTGCACTAGCTCCCTAAACTGCCGCCGCGATGAACACGCTCACGCAAACGACATACACCAACCCTCCTCGGGCACCAGACTGGCCCCAAGTGCTATATTGCTCTATATTGCTTATGCCGGCGTTTTGTGACGGGAGTAAGTATGCACCTACAACCATCGCTCACCGATCCCGTAGAGTCAACGCAAAAGAACATTATTAGCTAACGACGTAACCAAAGACTTTGGATGTCGAAGTTAATATTATTCTTCACGCTATTCATATTCACGCTATTCATAACGTTAGTCGACCCGATATTGTTAGCAACTTAATATTGCGTTGATACAGGTAACTGCCGAGGTTGCGCACTGATCACGGCAGGAGGAGGGATTTTGCATATCTAACGATATTAGTCAAGCGTCAATGTGGCGAGAAGAAGCCGAAAATGTGTCTATAAGAAACGAGCGGATGGCCGCAAAGTCCGTTGCGCTCTCCGGCGAACGGAAGCCGCCGGAGATTTTTTGCCTGATCATCATCATGCGGTCGTCGCGTGGACGAGCGGAATCTCGAAGTCATCC
>PEFW01000012.1 GCA_002890675.1 Candidatus Methylaffinis lahnbergensis | reverse complement strand
GCCGCCAGCCCGAACAGCACAACCCCGGAAATGCGGTTAAACGTCAGCATAGACATTTGTTTCACTCAAAGCACCCGGATGCGTGACAGCTCCGGTAACGGCGACATATTTCCAATAAGAGCGCATTCGCGTGATCGCAGTCTTGACTGCGGAACTCTTCATCTTGCGGCCAACGGCCACGTTCCTGGGCCGGCTTTCTCGCCATCCGGCTTCATGACGCGAACGGGCGGCAAGTGGCCGACCAGATAGTAGGCCTGAGAGTCTTATCCTTTGCGCAAAGCGATCGACACGGCAGTCACGTCGGTGCCGCCTTGTGGCCTTATCGAGACCGATTGCTTGTCACCTTGGGTCCGCAGGTCAAGATGGGCCGTGAACCCGGCGCCAGCCACATTCACCAGGATCTCGGCACCGCTGGCGCGGCCGGAAATATTTCCCGACACGCCTCGGGTCGCCTCGACCCAGGAGCCGAAAAGCGAGCCGCCTTCGGAGATGACGTTGCTGCTAATTTCCACCCTGTAGCTGTCGCTCGCGCAGCGCAGAGTTTGCTGAACCGCCTTGCCGGTGGCATTAACCGCATAGGTCGCCTTGCAGCGAATCCGTTCGGTGACGCCATTCGTCATGGTGACGGTGCCGGCACCCGACCAGTGCCCGGACAGCCCCAGGAATGGGCCTTCCCAACCCGGTTCCGCATGTCCTTGCGTCGAAATGAGCAATAGTCCAGACGCAAGCACTGCTGTTTTGAGGCAACTAGCAGAGTGTTTCAAAGAAAAGAAGGCCATGACTTTCGCTTTCCCAATTCTCTTCCCACAGGTGCCGCGGTCCGGCTATAATGGCGACACTGCCGCGTGTGGCTACAGTTCGGATGTGCGTAAGCGCACGTTGAGGCTTACCAATCTCGTTTCGGGGGAATGCAACCATGATTCGCCTTGGCTGTGTTTCTTCACCCGAGACAGTGCGTAGGCTTCGATTTCGGACCGAGCGACGATTACGCAGTTGTCATCGCTGGCGGGCAGCAACGCCGCCTTGATAGCCTCCGCGGATTTTGTGATTGGCGCCTCTATCCAAGCCTCGCACATTGAGGCGCTGAGACCTGTACGAAAGGCCAGCATGGCGGCTTGAGCATCATGCTCACGTTGAAGCTTCGACACCATGACCGCACCACTCGCTATTAGTGACCGAACCGTTCGGTCTGTGCGCTTGACTTAGACCATCACCGGCCCTATGTCAATGAGAGACCGAACCGTTCGGTCATCGATCAAACAAATGTGAATGGTGGAAACGTGGGTTCTGATCTGGCAGAGACCGAAGAATCTGAGTTGGCAGAGCACGAGGAGAGCGCCAAACGGCGCCAGGTCATGGAGGGCGCTCGCGAGGTGTTTCTGGCTCAAGGGTTCGATGCCGCCAGCATGGGCGAGATCGCGCGTAAGGCTGGGGTCTCGAAGGGGACGCTTTACGTCTATTTCGACAGCAAGGAGCGACTATTCGAGGCTATTACCCATGAGGCGTGCGGGGCGCAGGCCGAAACAGTGTTTTCCCTCGATTCGGCTGATCACGACGTCGAAGCCGTGCTCACCCGGCTTGGCCGCAGCTTTGTGAAATTTCTGTGCCGTCCAGGAGCCATGTCGCCGCTGCGCACGGTCATCGCCATCTCGAATCGTATGCCGGAGATCGGCAGGGAGTTCTACGAAACGGGTCCTGCGAAGGGAGTGACGAAGCTTTGTCATTATCTCGAGAGTCAGGTCGCCGCCGGGATTTTGACAATCGAGGATTGCGAGGTCGCAGCCGCCCAGTTCCTCGATTCTTGCGTTGCCACAATTTTGAAACCGCTCCTCTTCAATGCCGTCGAGGCGCCTAGCGACGGGCGGATCGACCACGTGGTCGGCATTGCGGTCCGCACCTTCCTTGCGGCCTACCGGCCTGTCGCCTGACCCAGCGCCTTTAGGGGGGCGTCAATCCGATCACGCTCATCGCGATCATGGATGCCGATGGACATTTGCTGAATATGTTCTGATGGCTCTGCCATATGTGGACATCCGATAATCGCTGTCGGCGCCTGATCCGCCGAGAGTGGCGCGATCCGGGCGGTGTCGCCCGGTGATTCGCACCGTCGGAGGATCATCGATGACCCGCTTAGTTGGATTGGACGTTTCGCAGAAAGTGACGGCCAGTTGTGTCGTCGACAATACCGGCCGAAGACTATGGCGAGGTCAGTGCCCCGCTCGATGCGGACCCGTAGCTGCCAAGGAGGACGCGCGCCGGACCGTCTTCCGGCACATCTTCATGGGCCTGGCAACGCTTCCGACTCCGGACGCATCCCTGCGACGCAGGCATTGGTGATAAAATAGGGCGAGACGCAGGGTTCGGTGGGCTTGCATTCCCGCCAAAAAGGGGTATATACCCGGCTATGGAATTCGAGACACCATGCACCTGCGCCACACTCCGCCGCGCCGCGCGGGCGGTCACCGCCGCCTATGATGCGGCTCTGGCGCCCTCTGGGTTGCGCAACACCCAGTTCACCATCCTGCGCAAGCTCGCTCGCCATGGCCCTCTGCCCGTCACGCGCCTGGCCGCGGAGGCCGCGCTGGACCGCTCCACGATGGGCCGCAACCTCAATCCGCTGGAGCGCCGCGGCTTGGTTCGGATCGAGGTTGGGAACGTCGACCAGCGCGAGCGCGTCGCCCATCTCACCGCCGCGGGCGAGGCCGCGATCGAGGCGGCACTGCCGCATTGGCGCAAGGCTCAGGAACGGATCGCGGCCTTGGTGCAGCCTTCCGCCATCGCCGAACTCGCCGATCAGCTCGACACCATTCGGGCGCGTGAGCAGATTCCCACATGAGATAAAGAGCAGGACGATCAGAAAATGCAACGCGCATCCCTGACATCCAGGGGATCCGAGCGGGGCCCGTTCCGCTCAAGTTGGAACGGCCGATAGGCACGTGTATCGCCCCGATCGCGGAGCGGCCGAGTCATTAGCAGTCTTGAAACACCGAAATGTGAACTCAAAGCCCCGCAAGGGGCTTGTTATTCCCCAAAACATGGGTATATACCCGCTTACCCGTAATGGAAGGAGACGACCGATGACGATCCGCAAAACTACCCTTGCTGTCGCGGTCCTCGGCATCGGCGGCCTTGGCCACCTTGAATTGCATTATGCTCGCCATATGGGCTTCGAGGTTGCCGCAATCGGACGAGGGTCGGATAAGGCGGAGTTAGCCAAGAAGCTTGGCGCCCACCATTACATCGACAGTAGCGCGGGCAGCCCGGCCGATGCGTCGCTGGCCCTCGGCGGCGCGACAGTCGTTCTGATGACGAACTCTGCGGGAAGGACGGTCTCGCACACCATCAAGGGTCTGCGGCCGGGCGGAGTTGCAATTGTCCTTGGCGCAGGCCCCGAGCCAATTGAGGTCGCGGGTACGGACTTGCTGTTCAGCAGTCGCAAAATCGAGGGTGCGCTCACCGGCAACCCGGCGACGGGAGACGCGACGCTCAGGTTCAGCGCTCTTAGCGGCATCGCCGCCATGATCGAGACGATGCCGCTCGAACGGGCCCTGGAGGCCTACGCGAAGATGATGGCCGGCAAGGCGAGCTTCAGGATGGTTCTCTCCATGGCGTGACGCCGCATTCCCACCCCCACAATCGCGAAGCATCAGATGACCATGAGCGACGATCTTCCACAACCACCGGAACGTATGACGGGCGGCTGCATGTGCGGCGCTGTGCGCTACACCATCGCGGAAAAGCCTCTCGCTACCGGCCTTTGCCATTGCAACCGCTGCCGGCCGCAATCCGGGAGCGCCTTCTCGACGGTCATCTTCATACACCGCAGCGCGATAACGATCACCGGTGAGACAGCGGTCTTCGACGACATCGTTTCGAGCGGGCTCAGGGTCCTGCGCCGCTATTGCCCGGGCTGCGGTTCGCCGCTCACAACCGAGGCCGACGTGACGGGCGATATCATGTTCGTCAAGGCCGGGAGCATCGACTCCAACGAGTGGTACCAACCTGACCTGGAGATGTTCGTCACGCGTCGCAGGCCCTGGGTCAGTCCGGTAACCGGCGCCACCCAGTTCGAGGGCAATCCCGAGTTTTGAGGAGAGATCACGATGAATCCGTATCAAGATCTTTTTGACGCCCAGAAGGCTTACTTTGCCACCAACGTCACCCGCACCTACGAATGGAGGGTCGAGCAACTCGATCGAATGGGGCGGATGATCAAGGAAAACGAGGCTGCCGTTCAAAACGCGGTCGCTCGGGACTTCAAGACCGCTAGCCAAGAATACATCTTCGAGACCGTCATGAGCATCAGTGAGACCGAGTTTCAGAAGAGCCAACTCGAATCCTGGATGACTCCAACCGAGGCGCCAGTGCCACGGGCGTTAGCCGAGACCGGCCATAAGGGTGTTGTGTATCGCGAGCCCTACGGAGCGGCCTTGATAGTGGGTCCCTTCATCACGCTGTTGATTCGCCCCGCGATAACTGCTCTGGCAGCCGGAAATACCTGTATTCTCAAACTGAGCTCGGCGCTGCCCATGACCTCGGCGCTGCTGCTTGAACTGGTCCCGAAATACTTCGATCCTAGGGCGGTCTTTGCCGTGGCCGGCCACAGGGAGGAGTCGACCGAACTCCTCAAGCTGCCGTTCGATTTCATCTTCTTTACCGGCAGCACAAGTACCGGAAAGGTTGTCGCGCGTGCAGCTGCCGAGAACCTCACGCCAGTTCTACTCGAACTTGGTGGCCAAAATCCCGCCTTAGTCGACAAAACCGCCAACATTCCAGACGCGGCAAAGAAGATCGTCTGGGGTACGATGGCTTGGGGCGGGCAGTGGTGCACTTCTCCGGGCTACGCCTATGTCCATGAGTCGGTCGCCGATGCTTTCGTCGCCGAAGCAAAAAGGGCCCTCGTTGAACTTTATGGCGACGACCCCAGTAACAATTCCGACTACTCGCGGGTCATCAGCGCACGCGACGTGTCACGCCTTTCGGCCCTTATCGATCCTGCGAAGATTGTTTCAGGCGGCTCATCCGATCCAAAGGCCCGCTACCTTGACCCCACGATCATCTATCCCGTCACGTGAGACGATAAGATCATGCAAGATGAAGTGTTCGGGCCGATCCTACCAATCCTTACCTACAAGACACTTGACGAGGCGTTTGGCAGGATTGCAGCCACGCCGCACCCCTTGGCCGCGTTCGTCTTCAGCCGTGATCAGAAGACGATTGATCGCTTTATTCGTATGGCGGCGGAGCAGTGAACCAAGTCAATGTCCACCTCTTCATCGAGACGATGCCATTCGGAGGAGTTGGTCCGTCTGGAATGGGGCATTACTACGGTAAGCATGGCTTCGATATGCTCACGCATGCCAAGGCAATGCTTATTTCGCCGCCGGATGTCGCTATCGATCACCTTTTCCCGCCCTATTCAAAAGAAAAGAACGAAGCTCTGAAGATTTGGGCCGACTATTGAGACGACAGCACAAGATTACTTGGCTGAAAACAATGAGGTGAAGCCATGACCACGACCGAAGCACAGAACAAAGCGTTCGTCTTGGAGGCGTTCGACACGCTCTTCAACAAACGGGACTACGCCGGGGCCGAGCGTTTCTGGTCGCCCGCCTATATCCAGCACAGTGCTCATATCGCGCCGGGGCGCGAGGGGCTCTTCGAACTTGTCAAGACCGCGCCGAAAGAGCTGCATTACGAGAACGCGCTGATCGTCGCCGACGGAGCCTATGTCATGCTCCACGGCCGGTTTTCAGGGATCGGGCAGCCAGTGAACTGGGTCGTGGTCGACATCCTGCGTATCGAAAACGGCAAGCTCGCCGAGCATTGGGACGTCATCCAGGACGAGGCGACGCGGGAGTCTTCGAAGAGCGGGCGGCCCATGTTCGGAGAGAAATTTCCCGCCTGACGGCCTCTGCCAAGCAAACTCGAAAGGGGCCAATCGACCTCGGCAACCTGTCCGATGTTGCGTCGCCGCTGCTCAAACCCAAGAGGTGTAAAGCCATGACCACCAGCGAAGCACAGAACAAAGCGTTCGTCTTGAAGGCGATCGACACGCTCTTCCACAAGCGGGACTACGCCGCGGCCGAGCGTTTCTGGTCGCCCGCCTATATCCAGCACAGTGCTTACCTCGCGCCGGGGCGCGAGGGGCTCTTCGAATTTGTCAAGGCGGCGCCGAGAGAGCTGCGTTACGAGAACGTGCTGATCGTCGCCGACGGCGACTATGTCATGCTCCACAGCCGGATTTCAGGGATGGCGCAGCCAGTGAACTGGGTCGTGGTCGACATCGTACGTATCGAAAACGGCCTGATCGCCGAGCATTGGGACGTCATCCAGGACGAGGCGACGCGAGAGTCTTCGAAGAGCGGGCGGCCCATGTTCGGAGACAAATTTCCCGCCTGACGGCCGCCCTTCAACGCGCGAGCGATCGCTCGGTCACCGAGACGAACGGAAGCGCGGACAACTAATTATTTTACGCACTCGACAACAGCGGCACGGACATCGAACGCGACGAAGACAGCGCAAAGTAGTGCAAACGAGAAGACCTCGATCTGACATCCATTGGTCTGAACGCGGAGGAGAAACCATGAGCGTTAGAAAACTAAATCTCGCCCTTTTCACAGTCGCCTTAACTGGAAGTCTGATGATCGGAACTTGCCTTGTGACCCTGGCCGAGGCAAAGGACTCACGCGGCGGAATGGCAGCGGACACCGGCGATTCGAATCGAGAGAAGATAGCGCGGGCGATGTCGGCCGGACCAATCGACGTCGCTATTTCGGCAATAATCGTCGATAGAGATGCGCAAGGCCATGAAGTAGTTCTGCGCGACGGCGATAACGGGTTCACTTGTATGCCGGGAAACGCGAAAGTTATCGGTGAACCACCAATGTGCGCAGATGCGGCGTCGATGCAGTGGTCCGCCGACTTCAAAGCTCACAAACCGAAGCCGACGAATACCGTCCCCGGCATCACCTACATGCTCGCGGGCGCCACGCAACGCAGCGATTCAGATCCCTATGACAAGACAAGCCCGGCGATCGAGGTAGGTCCCCACTGGATGATTATGTGGCCATTTGATCCGAAGAACACAGGACTGCCAACCACGCACAGGCCGAGCGGCGCGTACATCATGTGGGCGGGATCGCCATACGCACATCTGCACGTGATGGGACGCCCCTAAAGATTTAAGCCGGTGAGGGCGCTTGTCAGAAAATGCGTCGCAAGCAACACGTTGGATTCTCGCGAAACAAGCGTGACGTGACGTGTCGTTATAGATGACGACCGTCATTTGTGATTCACACAACATGGAGACGAAATGATGAGCACCACTGAAACGAAGGGCACGGCACTGATCACCGGCGCCTCCTCAGGCATCGGCGCGATTTACGCCGACCGCCTGGCTAGGCGTGGCTATGACCTGATCCTGGTCGCCCGCAACCGGAGCCGGCTCGCGGCCCTAGCCCAGCGCCTGGAAAATGAGACTGGCCGTTCCGTCAAGACGATCGCGGCCAATCTCTACGACAAGGCGGATCTTGCCCGGATCGAGACGACGCTGCGCACGAATGCAAGCGTTACGCTGCTGGTGAACAATGCCGGCGTCGGCGCAGCGGCACCGCTCCTCGATTCGGACGTCGAGAAGATGGATGAGATGATCCGCCTCAATGTCGGCGCGCTCACCCGGCTGACCTATGCTGCGGCTCCCGGCTTCGTCGCGCGAGGCGGCGGCACTATCATCAACATCGCTTCGATCGTGGCGATCTCGCCAGAAACGCTAAACGGGGTCTATGGCGGCAGCAAAGCGTTCGTGCTGGCCTTCAGCCAGTCGCTCCATCATGAACTTGCAGGCAAGGGCGTGCGGGTCCAGGCGGTCCTGCCCGGGGCGACGGCGACAGAGTTCTGGGACATCGCCGGCCTGCCGGTTCACAATTTACCCGCCGAGATCGTGATGTCGGCCGAGGACATGGTCGACGCCGCCCTCGCCGGTCTCGACCAGGGAGAGATCGTCACCATTCCATCCCTGCCCGACAAGGCTGAGTGGGATGGATTCGACGCAGCGCGCCGCGCGATGTCCAGCAAGCTCTCCAGGGCTGTCCCGGCCCGCCGATACAACATCAGACATCCCCAATCAGCCGCAGAATGACACAAAGGAGGTATCGATATGCGTGCTGTTCAGCTCACTGCTTTTGGCAACCCCGTCGACGGTGTTAAGTATGTCGACATTCCCGAGCCCGACGCTCCCGGCCCGAACGAGGTCCTCATCGGCGTCGAGTTTTCCCCCATCGACCCGAGCGACCTCTTGCTCGCCCTGGGCATCTATGCACTACACCCCGCGCTTCCAACCGTCATCGGCAACGAGGGCGTCGGCCGCGTTCTCGCCGTGGGGCCGGGGGTGGAGAGCGTCAAGGTCGGCGACCGGGTCTTGACGCCGCTTTCCAGCTTCGCCTGGAGAGAGCGGATGGTTATTTCGGCGAACGGCCTTTTCGCCCTGCCCCCTGACGCGGACCCGCAGCAGTTGGCGATGCTGGCCATCAATCCCCCGACGGCGGCGCTGCTGCTCAGCGAGTATGTCACCCTGAAGCCGGGCGAGTGGGTGGTGCAGAACGCCGCCAATTCCGGTGTCGGGCGGTGGGTGATCGCGTTCGCGAAAACGCGCGGCTTGAAGACCGTCAACATCGTCCGGCGCCCGGAGCTCGTGGCCGAGCTTGAGGCGATCGGCGGAGACGTCGTCGTCGTCGATGCTTCCGATGTCTCGGAAAGGATCAAAGCGGCTGTCGGTCAGGCCGAGCTCCGCCTGGCACTTGATGGCGTCAGCGGCCCGGCGACAGGCGTGCTCGCAGCGACGCTCTCGCCCCGCGGTACGCTCGTCAGCTTTGCGGCCATGAGCTTGAGTCCGATGTCGATCAGTCCGCTGGACGTCATCTTCAAGCCTCTTACCATGCGGGGCTTTTACATGGGCCACCCGGAGTTTGCGGCCAAACTTGCGCCAGCCGCAGCGCAGGCGGCCAAGATGCTCGCGTCCGGCCGGCTGCACATACCAGTGGCGGCAACCTACCCCCTCTCCGCCATCAAAGAAGCCGTCGCGCATGCGCAACGCGGCGGAAAGATTCTTCTGGACGTAGCCGGATCATCCATCTGAACTCGGACCGGCAGCTAGGATTTCGCGGTTAAGCCGTTGGCGCCCGCGGCCTCGAACCGGAAGGTGCCCACAAAACGTCTCACGCAGGCGAAAGCAACCAGCAAAGTGATGAGAATGGTCTCGGGAGGGGCGCCAGTTGCTCCATCAGGCGGTCGTGTTCGCCACGCTGATCGTGGCAGACCTCCCCTATGCGGAAATAGCGAGCGGGCAAGATGTGCGGGAGGAGGCGATGCGGAAATCGTCCGGGCTCGCGGAAACCGCCTCCGCGCGGGCGAAAGTTCTATTGGCCTATTCCGGAGCGCTGGCTCTTAGCGCAGCCACTTGGGGCGCGCCGCTCGTAACAATGTACGCCCTGCGATACCACGACGCGGTCGGGCCAAACGCCAAGGCCGCCCCGAACACGATCTGGCGGATGGAGGACATTTCGACGCCTGAACTTTCGCAAACGGCGGGCTATGTGTCGCCGAACGTCAACACGCTCTATGGGTTCGGCTTCTTGGATCTTGCGGCGCAGCCGGTCATTCTGACCGTGCCGGATTCCAACGGCCGCTATTACATGATCGAGATCGTCGACTTCTGGACCAACGCGTTCGCCTATGCCGGCGGCGTCGAGACGGGCTTCAAGGGCGGCAAGTTCGCCCTGGTTGGCCCCGGCTGGAAGGGCCGGCTGCCGCCTGATGTGAAGCGCATCGATGCGCCAACCCGCTGGGTCCTGATCCAGCCCCGCGTCCACGTCACCGGCAGGCACGATCTGCCGGCGGCCAAGGCCGTTCTCGACGCCATCACCGTCGAGGGTCTTGCAGAAGCGGGCGGCAGGAAAGCGCCCGCGGCGCCGGCCCTATCATTACCCCGCGCCGGAGTTCAGCGATGCAAAGCTCCCCGTCAGCGCGCTCGCCTTCAAGGACCCGCTTCAGTTTTGGGAAATTCTCGCCGAGGCCCTGATCGAGAACCCGCCGCCTGATCAGGTCTCGGCGCTCCTGCCGCTGTTCAAACCGCTCGGCAAGCTCTGGGACCGCTCCAAGATTGATCCCGCCGTCACGGAGGCTATGGCGAAGGCCGTCGAGGGGCTCGGAACGACATTAGCGCTGCTCCCGGGCGGTACTTTCCACAATGGCTGGCGCCTGCCCCCTCCGTCCATTGGCAATTTCAGGACCGATTACGTTAAACCGCGCGAGGACGGCACGGAATGGCCTGACGGCAAACACGCCGCGCGAAGCGCTATATTTTGGCGGCTTTGCGGGCAGCGACGGCAAGCCCCTTTCCGGCCGTAATCGTTATGCCGTGACTTCAAGGTGCTTCCGCCTTTCATGGAGCCCGGCTTCTGGTCGCTGACCCTGTATGATTCCGCAAACAATTACACGGTCCCAAATGCAATCAATCGCTACGCGCTCGGAAGCGACGACAAGACGCTGAAGCTGAACCCGGAAGGCTCTCTGACCATTTACCTCCAGAAAGACAGTCCAGGCCCGGCGAAGGAGGCAAATTGGCTGCCCGCGCCCGCTGGCCAATACTATTTGCTATTGCGCGCCTATGCGCCCGGGGAGGCCCTGTTGCGCTCGCGGACTGAGCCAGACGGCCTCCCTCTACCGCCCATAGACATTGTCCAATAGGGCCTTGTCACGGCACTTCGGCTGCACCAAATGCCAAAACCATCACGGTAGCAAGAGATCGGAACCGAGGGGCTGATAACGATGTGATCCGGCGCCGCCAGATCGGCAACGCGCGAGAAATGGAAATTGAGCATTGCGATCAGCGGAGTGGGCTGTATCCCCCCGCGACCAGCACAAAGCTTGCGGCGAATACAAGCCTCTTGACGTGAGATTTTGGAACCTAACGAACAGAGTCGGCGTCCAAGGGGTGGGATAGTGGCACGGCGAATTGTCCGGCGCAGCGAGAAATGAAGATGGCCTATCATAGGAGATCACCGCGCCACTCGCGGTGCCGAGGCAGACCCGGAAAGGTACATAAAAGCTGCCGCGAATATCGATGCTGATAATTTTGTTGGCGATGACAGGGTTACCGACGAGATAGAGCGAAGACTGCTTCGACTCGCCTAAAAGCGAGATGATCTCACCCTGGTTTATCCATCAGGCCTCGCGGGCCAGCCCTGCGACCGACCTCCCGCTCGACTCCATGAAACCTTTGACTTCAGCAATCGGGTCAGCAGCTGCCAAGTCCCGTCGTCCCAGTTCGCGTTCAATGCCGCCAACCAAATCGTCGTAACTGAGGCCAGTTGCGATGCTTGTGTGTTGGACCGTGACGCTAGTAGCGGGAAAAACTTGTTAGGCCCTTTTCATTGTCTGTCATGATACGCCTCGGGCTGGAATAAAATCGGCCGGCGGCCCCAGTGAGTCCAAACAACAAGACGTCGCCTTTCGTCCATGAAAAAACCGCCAAAATCCCAGGCCACGACCGCTATCAGAACATGAAACCTTCAAATTTTCGAGTTCATCCGCAAACCGCTAGGTGATGAGGGTGGGGGTGATGTCGGCTTTCAACAGCTTGGAGACTGGGCATCCCGCCTTGGCCACGCTGGAGAGCTTTTCAAACGTCGCCTGGTCGGCGCCTGGGATCTTGGCCTTGAGCGTCAGATGGACGGCTGTGACGGCGTATCCTCCTTCAACCTGCTCCAGCGTAACTTTGGCAGAGGTTTCCATCGGTTCGGCGGTGAGCTTGGCCTCGCTTAGGATCAGCGAGAGGGCCATGGTGAAGCAGCCGGCGTGCGCGGCGGCGATCAGCTCCGCGATTCTGAGTTCCCTCCAAAAATTGGCGCCAAAGCCCCTCAGACAGTCTTAAGGGCGTATTGGCTTACATGACGCTGACCTTGATCATGACCACTTCTCCGCATTCCACTTCGCCCGTGTAGCGAGGCCCTATTTCACAGGCTCCTCCTTGATCCTGTCGCCGCCCTTTGCAACGGGAATGACCCAGATGGGCGTCGCGACATCTGCGGAGCTGAGCAGCGATATATAGGGCTGGTTATTGGAGAGATCCTGGTTGATGCTCCGGAGCGCGTCCTTGGCTGAATCGGGAAGCACGACCATGATGTGCGGGCCGACATAGAACCATTCTTTGACCTGGCTGGGGTCTTTTGCCGGAGCTGCACCCTGTCCCTGCCTTGCCTCGCCCAAAAGCATGTAGGACAGTCCAACGCGATCGATGTCGGGCTTCTTCCCAGCGAGGGTCGCCGTGAGCCACTTCATCATGGTCTCGTCTGCGCACATCGGGTCGTGCTGAGGCCTTCCGGGAACGTCGGGCATGCATGTCCAGCCATTGATGCCCTGGCGAAGCACCCTGCCGTGGGACATTCCATCCTTCGGATTCGCGGGCCAATCCATCACGGCTGCGTGCTCCGTGATGCTGGCGGGGCCCGCGCTCAGCGCGTTCGCAATTTTCCATTCGTCGGAATGCGCTGACGTGGTGAACGTACCCGGCGCTAACGGTGTCGTAGCGGTTGCGAGGTCTTCCGCACAAGCTATCGATGAAATCGTTGCGAGACTGATCGCGCCGTATACGACACCCCTAATCATGAGAGCCTCCATTAAGTTGTTCCGCGTCGATCGGCAATTTGCGTAGGCGCTTGCCGGTCGCCGCAAAAATTGCGTTAACCACAGCAGGCGCGATCGCTGCAGTCCAGCCATATTTCTTTAAAAGCTTGCGCATCAATTTGAGCGCCGCCCGAAGGCCTATCGCATGGTCGCCGTCCGCCGTTTCGCGACTTCGTCAGGTTTGATCGCGGATGTGTTCGCGCCGAACCGCCCGGTGACATAGTTCAAGACGGCGGCGATCTCCGCGTCGGAATAGGCTGTGCCGAACGCTGACATAAACACCTCGCCGTGGGCGGTCCGGAGGCGGGCGCCCTGCAGGATCGCCTGTGTCGCGTTGACCGCTGCGGCGTCATTCACCGTTCGATTGCCGGCGAGCGAGGCATAGACCGAGACGGCACCGCTTCCGTCGAAGTTATGGCAGCTCGCACAGGCACCCTCGAAGACACGCAAGCCGAGGCTCTGGCCGCTGCCGCCGGAATCGGCTGCCTTCGCGGCAGGCACCTGTGCGGGCGGAGTTGGCACCGCGGCAAGCCCTGCGCTGTCGCGGATGGCTGGAACGCTCCTCAAGTAGGCAGTCATGGCGCCGATATCGTCCTCACTCAGGAAGCGCAGGCTGTTCTCGACGGCTTCGCCCATCGGGCCCACCGCCGAGCTACGTCCCTCGGCGTGGCCGCTGGACAAATAGTCCGTCAACTGCGCGTCAGACCACGCGCCGATGCCCCATGCGGGGTCCGAAGTTATGTTGTAGGCCTTCCAGCCGTTGATTATCGCACCCGCGAATTTGCGACCGGAGCTCAACCCATACAGGAGATTCCGCGGTGTGTGGCATTCGCCGCAATGGCCGAGCGCCTCGACGAGATAGGCGCCCCGGTTCCATTCGGAGGTTTGACCCGTGTTCGGCTGAAAGCGCTGTCCGGGACTGAACAGCCCATTCCAGAACCAGATGAGGTAGCGCTGGTTGAATGGAAATGGGATGTCGCTGGCCGGCGGTCTGTTCCGGACCGGCTTGAGGCTGAACAGATAGGCCTTGACCGCCAGCACGTCGCTGCGCGTCATGAGGGTGTATGAGGTATAGGGAAAAGCCGGATAGAGATGCTTGCCGTCCCTGCCGACGCCCTCGTGCAGCGCCTTGACAAAATCCTCGTCGCTCCACCCACCAATGCCGGTGTCCTTGTCGGGTGTGATGTTCGTCGAATAGAGCGAGCCGAAGGGCAGCGGGAAGGCCATACCCCCTGCAAAAGGCTTGCCGCCCGGGGCTGTGTGGCAGGCGATGCAGTCGGCGGCGCGCGTGAGATATTCGCCCCGCATCACCAGATCGGCTCCCGCGAGTCTGGGAGAGACTCCGGTGGGATCGCCTTCACGATAATCAGCCAACTCGACCCGGGTACCGCTGGCAAAGTCCGCTGGCCCGCGTGGACGCAACACCAGCCAGCCCACCGCCGCTATCGCCACTACCGCGACCAAACCTAAAAGCGCAAGCAGTTTCCTAGAGTGCCTCACCATGTCCTCCGCGGCGTCGTAATGGCCACTTCTCACCTATGCGGAGCGCAGTTGATCCTTGATCGGCAGCTTGCGGATCCGCTTGCCGGTCGCGGCAAAGATAGCGTTGGTGAGCGCCGGTGCCACCCCCACGGTACCAGGTTCCCCGATGCCGCCAGGCGCTTCGGTGCTCGGCACCAGATAAACCTCGATCGCCGGCATCTCGTTGATCCGCAGCACGCGATAGTCGTTGAAATTGCTCTGCTCGGCGCGGCCGTCCTTGATCGTGACCTCGTCGAACAGAGCGGCAGACAAACCAAAGACGATGCCGCCTTCGATCTGCGCCTTCACCGTGTCTGGGTTGACGATGATCCCGCAATCGACCGCGCAAACCACTCGCGACACACGAACCTCGCCTTCCTTCGACACCACTATTTCCGCGACCTGCGAGAGATAGGATCCGAAGGCATACTGCACGGATACGCCACGGCCATGCCCTTGCCGCAGCGTCTGGCCCCAACCGGCCTTTTCCGCGGCGAGATCAAGCACACCTTTTGCGCGCGGCGATTTGCCGAGCAGGGCGCGGCGGTATTCGACAGGGTCCTTCCTCGCTTCCGCCGCGAGCTCGTCGATGAAACTTTCGACCATGAAGATATTATGCGTAGGGCCGACGCCGCGCCACCACCCGGTTAGGATGCCCGGCGGCTCGTGGCGGACATAATCCACCAGGATATTGGGGATAGCGTACTGCAGTTCCTCCGCTGCGCCCTCCACGGCATCGGTGTCGAGGCCATCCTTGAGCGCCGATGGGAGCCATCGCGCTTCGATCGAGGAGCCGGTGACGCGATGACTCCAGGCGATCGGCATTGCTTGCTCATCCAGGCCGGCGGCCATCCGGTCGAAGTAATAAGGCCGGTAGATGTCATGCTGGATGTCCTCCTCGCGGGTCCACACCATTTTCACCGGGCCATCGACCTGCTTGGCGATCCGCACCGCCTGGGTGACGTAATCCACTTCCAGCCGCCGGCCGAAGCCGCCGCCCAGGAGGTAGTTGTGGACCTGAACCCTCTCCAACGGCAAGCCGATCACCTCCGCGGCTGTCGCCTGGGCGCGACTGACTACCTGTGATCCGACCCACACCTCACAACCGTCCTTTTGGATATGAACGGTGCAGTTCATCGGCTCCATCGCGGCGTGCGCGAGAAACGGCACCTGATAGACCGCTTCGACCCTCTTTGCGGCGCCGGTCATGGCTTTGGCGACATCACCGTCTCTGCGTCCGACGATCCCGGGATTCTGCGAGGCGATGTCCATCTGCCGCACAATGTCGGCGCTGGAGACGTTGGCGTTCGGGCCCTCGTCCCACTCGATGTCGAGCGCGGCAAGGCCTTGAATCGCCGCCCACATATGGTCGGCGACCACCGCAACGGCATCGGCGAGGCGCACCACCTGGCGCACGCCCTTGATCTCTATCGCCGTACTGTCGTCGACGCGGGCGAGCTTGCCGCCGAAGACCGGGCAAGCGGCCACTGTGGCGATCTTCATACCGGGAATTTTCACATCGATGCCGAACAGTGCCTTGCCGTTCACTTTGTCCGGCGTGTCGAGGCGCTTGGCGGGCGTTCCGATGAGCTTGAATGCCTTGGCATCCTTGAGGGCGACGTTGTCCGGCACGGGCAGCGTCGCCGCGGTGTCGGCCAGGGCTCCATAGCGCAGCTTCCGGCCGGTGGGCCCATGGATCACCTCGCCTTTCTCGGCGCGGCAAGATGTCGGATCGACATTCCAGCCCTGCGCTGCCGCCGAAATCAGCATGACGCGAGCGACAGCGCCGGCGCGGCGAAGCGGCTCCCACATGGCGCGCACCGACTTGGAGCCGCCTGTAGCCTGGAACCCGATCAGCGGGTTCGTGTACAGCCGGTCATCGGGCGGCGCCGCCACCAGCGAGACCTGATCGAGCGGTACTTCCAGCTCTTCGGCGATAAGCATCGGCATCGACGTGTATGTGCCCTGTCCCATCTCGACTTGCGGCATGATGAGGGTCACGCGGTCATCACGATCGATACGGACGAAGGCCTTGGGCGCGAAAACGTCGGCAGTTGCGGCCTCGGCCGCCTCCGCGCCGATCGCCTGCGGCAGATAGAAGCCGAGCAGCAGGCCGCTGCCGGCGGCAGCGCCGGCCGTCAGAAGGTTCCTGCGCGAAACGCCGCTCCCGGCTGTACCATCTTTCCGCACATTCAAGCGTCGCTCGAAATCCATGGTCAGGATCCTTTGCAGGGTCGTGGAATCAGGCGGCCTGGGTGGCCTGCTTGATCGCAGCCCGGATACGTTGATAGGTGCCGCAGCGACAGATATTGCCGGACATCGCCGCATCAATGTCGGCATCGCTGGGGTTCGGATTGCTCGCCAGCAGCGCAGCCGCCGACATGATCTGGCCGGGCTGGCAGTAGCCGCATTGAATCACTTCGACTTCGAGCCATGCTTGTTGAATTTTCCTCCCACTCGGCGTCTCGCCGATCGCCTCAATGGTCGTGATGGCCCGGTCGGCCAAACCGGCCGCCGGGATGACGCAGGACCGTATCGGCCGGCCGTCGATATGAACCGTACACGCACCACACTGGGCGATACCACATCCGAACTTCGTTCCGGTCAGCCCGACCACGTCCCGCAGGACCCACAGCAAAGGCATGTCCTCCGGAATGTCCAAATGGTGCTCGTTGCCATTGATCTGAAGCGTCACCATGGTTATCTCCTGCTCATCCACCCGAAAAAACTCGGCTCTCGGCAGTTTGTCAATGGCAGAGACACATTGTGCCAGATGGCGTCGTCGAGGCGTACGATCTGACGCACGCCCTTAACGGCCTTGGCCGCCGAATCGTCCACGCTCTTCACACGACCGCCGAAGACGGGCGATTGTGCAAGGGTTGCGATCTTCATTGTCGATTTACTTCTTCAGCGTACCTCTGGCGAGGAGATTGCCAGTGATGTTATCGAGCCAAAGACTCTGGCCCATATCATGCAGTACTCTTGTTGCTTGCATGGTTTCGTCTCCTTGATGCGGTCATGAATGCCGCCAAGGCGTATTTGTTCAAATCGCCGAGATGGTCCAATTGAATGTCGGCCGGCTGACAGCCGGCGAGAATTTGCGGGTCCTGCGCGTAGTGACCTTGCCTCGCGAAAACGGTGGTGACTCGCTCGCCTCAAACATTCTTGACGGCGTTGAGGATGCGCAGCTTATCATCGACCATTACATACCGCCTTGCCGGATAAAAGCGCTCCACATCGGCAAGTTCCCGCTCCTTGTGGACATAGATGAGCACGCGGCCGTCGAAGGCCGCCCAGAGCCCGGAGCGCTCGATCTTCCGAGGCTGGAACACCGCATCGCCATCGGAGAGGATGACCGCGGGACCCCATTGCTGGACGTGCATGATGATATCAAGCGCGCCTGCATAGAGCCGGTCGGCAAAAGGATAATCGACAAGCCAGCTTGACATCTGCAGCACCCTTGGATCGTGCATCTTTTCAAGCCGGAATCGTTCCAATGCGCCGAGGTAGTCGGCATAACCGAGCTCTTGCCGCAGTTTTTCAAAAATGTCCCGGTAACGGTTGGCGGCTTCGGCCCCATATGCCCCGGTCAAATGGGCTGTCAAATCGGCCTCGACGCGATCGTTATCAAGGAGCGTGTTGTCGACATCGAAAAGAAAGACGAGGTCGTGCGTCGCGGTCATGGGCGCGGCACCGTTGGCTTCGGATTGTGCCAAGGACCGTCCGACCCGATCAGCTCATTGGCTTCCGTCGGTCCCCAGCTTCCCTGTTCGTAGATGATCGGCGGAGCGGCGTCGTTCAGAACCGGCTCCACGACGCGCCATTGGGCGTCGACAATGTCCTGCCGGCCAAAAAGATCTCCTATGCCATGCATCGCGTCGCCAAGCAGACGCTGATAGGGCGGGATGAAAGCCGTCGCCTGCTCGGTCAGGATCAACTCGACGTCCTCGCCGCGCATGCCCTCGCCTGGACGTTTCACCCGCAGACCCAATGCGATGGTGACGTCTGGGCTGATCCGCAGCCGCATATGGCCTGACGCAGGGGGAATGATCTCCGCGAAGGATTCCCGCGGGGGTCTTTTGAAATCCACCATTATCTCCGCGGTGGTGACCGGGAGCGCCTTGCCAGCTCGAATGTAAATCGGCACGCCGGCCCACCGCCACGAATCGATGAACAGTTTGGTTGCGACGAATGTCTCAACGGTCGAGCCGGCCCTCACGCCGGGCACCGACCGATAGCCCGCATATTGGCCACGCACAACATGCGCCGCGTCTAGCGGCCGCAGAGCCTTCAGCAAGTCCGCCTTCTGGTCGCGCGCGGCGTCGCTTTCCTCACCCGTCGGCGGATCCATGGTCAGGTTGGCGAGCACCTGCAGCAGGTGGTTTTGAAACACGTCGCGAATGGCACCGGTCTCATCATAGAATTTGCCGCGATCCTGCACACCGAAGCTTTCAGCCATGGTAATCTGAATGCTGTTGATATAGATGCGGTTCCAGACCGGTTCGAACATCGAATTCGCAAATCGCGTATAAAGTATGTTCTGCACTGGCTCCTTGCCGAGGTAGTGATCGATCCGGAAAATGTCTTCCTCCGGAAAAAAGCGGTTGAGAATGCGATCGAGTTGGCGCGCAGACTCTCTATTGTGGCCGAAAGGCTTCTCGACGACGAGGCGCGCGTCCGTTCCAGCGCCCTGGTTAGCGAGCCCCTCTACCACTGTCGCAAACAGGCTCGGAGGAATGGCAAGATAATGCAGCGGCCGTCTCGCGTCCTTCAGTTCCTGGTGCAGTGTCACATAGGTCGACGGATCATTGTAGTCGCCGTCGACATAGCGGAGCAGACTGGTGAGCTTGGCAAAGGCTTTGGTGTCGAGGCCGCCATGACTGGAAAGGCTGTCCTTAGCGCGCTCCTTTAATTGGGCGAGTGACCATCCCGCCTTGGCAACGCCGATGATCGGCACATCGAGCCCTTCGTCACGAACCAGACCTTGCAAGGCGGGAAAAATCTGCTTGTAGGCAAGGTCGCCCGTGGCACCAAAGAAAACAATCGCATCGGAAATCGGGCGGGGCATTCAAGGGGTCTCCTTGGTTACCGGCTTCTCGATATGGCCACCAAATTCGTAGCGCATTGCCGACAGCAGCTTGTCGGCATATTCCGCAAGCCCGCGCGATTCGAAGCGCCCGAATAAGGCGGCGCTGATGACTGGGACGGGGACCCCTTCGTCGATCGCCGCCTGCAACGTCCAGCGCCCCTCGCCGGAATCCGAGACATGTCCTTCGAAACTCCTCAGCTCCGGATTCTGGCGTAGGGCCGCGGCAGTAAGATCCAGCAACCATGAGCCGATGACACTGCTGCGCCGCCAGACCTCGGCGATGTCAGCGATGTCGAACTCGTAGCGGTAGAATTCGGGATTTCGTAATGGCGTCGTTTCCGCATCCACCTCGCTGCTCTCACGACCGGCATTGGCGTTTTTGATAATGTTCAAACCTTCCGAATAGGCAGCCATGATGCCATATTCGATGCCATTATGGACCATTTTGACAAAATGACCGCCGCCGTTCGAACCGCAATGCAGATAGCCACATTCGGCCTGTTTCGGCTCGCCTCTTGCACCTGGAGTGCGGGGCGCGGCGGCTACCCCCGGGGCCAGAGCACGAAAGATCGGATCGAGATGCTGGACGATTTCGGGCGCGCCGCCGATCATTTGGCAGTAGCCACGCTCCAACCCCCATACTCCTCCGCTTACCCCGACATCGACATAATGGAGACCCGCCACTTTTAACTGAGCCGCGCGGCGAATGTCGTCATGGTAGTAGGAGTTCCCCCCATCGGCCACGATGTCGCCCGGTTCGAGCAGCGGCGTTAGGGAGGCGAGCACGGGATCGACTGCCGCGGCCGGCACCATCAGCCACACTGCCCGGGGCTTTGCCAGACTCTTGACGAACTCGGTCAGACTGGTTGAGCCCTTAGCTCCTTGCTTGACCAGTTCCTGCACCGGTCCCGGATGGCTGTCATAAACGATGCATTCATGGCCGACTCTCATGAGTCGCGCCGCCATATTGGCGCCCATTCGACCTAGTCCGATCATGCCGAGTTGCATTGGCGTTCTCCTATGAGCGAAACGGATCGTCTTGCGAGCTCATTCCGCCCGCCGCGCGGCGCATGCTGCTTTTGGCGGCAGCGGCCACATGCTCCGCTTTGAAGCCGAAATGCTCGGCCACGATCTTCATCGGCGCCGACATGCCGAAGCTGCGCATTCCGAGGACTACGCCACATGGTCCAGCATATCGCTCCCAACCGATTGGTGAGGCTTCCTCGACCGTGACCCTTGCCGTCACCGCGGGCGGCAGCACACTTTGCTGATAGGTTGCTTCCTGGGCGTCGAAGAGTTCCCATGACGGCATGCTGACGACGCGGGCTCTAATATTCTCGGTGGCGAGGAGGTCGCGCGCGGCGACACACAGCGATACTTCGCTGCCGCTGCCGATCAGGATCACGTCCGGCAAGGAAGCTGGGGCGTCGACGAGAATATAGCCGCCTTGCGCCAGTCGGCTGGCGGGAGCGAATTGACCGCGGTCGACGATCGGCAACGCCTGTCGCGAGCAGATCAGCGCGGCGGGTCGATTTTTGAGCCCCAGAACGAAACGATAGGCTTCGGTCATTTCATTCGCATCGGCCGGGCGGATGACGACCATCCCGGGAATCGCGCGCAGGGAGACGATCTGTTCGATCGGCTGATGGGTCGGTCCATCCTCGCCGACACTGATCGAATCATGCGTCCATATGTGGAGAACCGGCAGATCCATGAGCGATGCGAGGCGGATCGCGCCCCGCGCATAATCGGTGAAGATCAAAAATCCGGATGCGAAGGCCCGCATGCCGCTTAGCGTCATGCCGTTGACGGCGGCGCACATGGCATGCTCACGAACGCCGAAATGGAAATTACGGCCGCGATGGTCGCCAAGACGGCCATCGGCCTGAAAGTCCCCGGCAAATTCAAAGGCCAGACGGGTCTTGGTACTTGGGGCAAGGTCAGCCGCGCCACCGACCAGCCATGGCACCCGCTCGGCGACAGCGTTCAGAATCTTGCTCGACGCATCGCGCGTCGACATGCCGGTAACGCTCGGAGCAAACGCCGGTAGGCCTGCGTCCCAACCGTCCGGCAAATCATGCTTGTTGAGGCGTTCGATCTGATCGCCCAGATCAGGATACTGAGCCCGATAGCGGGCAAAGACCGCGTTCCACGCCTTGCGCAACTCACCGCCCCTTGTCCCGATGTTGGCATCAAAATGCGCCCGCACACCTTCGGGAACCACGAAGGACTGGGCGGGATCGAAACCGAAGAACTCCTTCGTCAGCCGCACTTCTTCTGCCCCAAGGGGTTCACCATGCGCGGAAGGGGAATCCTGCCTGTGCGGGGCACCATAGCCAATGTGGCTGTGCACAACGATCAGTGTGGGACGATCCTTGCCATTAAGAAAAGTCCGGTAGCTGCGCTCCACGAGATCGAGATCGTTCGGATTCGTCACCCGCTCCACATTCCAGCCATAGGCGAGAAAGCGCGCCGCGACGTCTTCCGTGAACGCGATATCGGTGTGGCCCTCAATCGTCACGCGGTTGCTGTCATAGATCCAGCACAGGTTGGAGAGCCGCTGATGGCCGGCCAAGGACGCCGCCTCGCTTGAGATCCCCTCCATCATGTCACCGTCGCCGCATAGCGCATAGACATTGAAGTCGAAGAGATCGTAGCCGGGCCGGTTATAGGTTGCGCGCAGCCATTGACCGGCGATCGCCATGCCAACACTGGTCGCCACGCCCTGACCTAGTGGGCCGGTCGTGGTTTCGACCCCGGAGGTCCAACCAAATTCCGGATGTCCTGGGCAGCGGCTGCCCGCCTGGCGAAAACTCTTGATGTCCTCTAAAGTCACGGCATCGCGGTCCAGCCGCTCGTATGAAGGATCGGCGGCCTTTATCCCAGTTAAATGGATGAGGCTGTAGAGCAGCATCGACGCGTGGCCGCTCGAAAGGACAAAGCGATCGCGGTTGAGCCAATGAGGGTCGGCCGGATCATAGCGCAGAAATCTCTGCCACAGCACATAAGCGGTCGGCGCCGCATCCATCGGGGTTCCGGGATGGCCAGAATTTGCCTTCTGCACCGCATCGATGGCCAGCGTGCGGATGGTGTTGATCGCTAGCTGATCGATCTCGCTATGACGTGCCATTCTTCTGCCTCGCTTCGCCCGCCCACGCGAACCCTCAACAACAGCATGGTCCGCACACTGTGCCGCAGGAGAGAGTATTATCACATTGGCCAGGAAAAGGCGATTTCCGAGCCCATTTGGTTCGCCGGCTAGGCCGTGTTGACAGTTTTTATCCAGAGCCTTGTGGCTGCATGCATAGCATTGAAAGGTAAGCTCTGGCAGTTTTTTCGTAACGGGATGCGGGCATGTCCGATAAGCTTGGCCGCCCTTGCCCACCACTTCGAAGGGCGAGGGCATTGCGGGGCAGGGCGAGGCTTGTTTCCGGCGGCGCTTGCGCGGAAAAACCCATTCATCGCATGGCGGCGGAAAAGCGCGTCTGAACTTTGAACTCAAGGACGCGCCAAAGGCGCGCGGCCTCCGGCCGTCGCAGATCCTTGACTTCAAAGTTCAGATACGCTCGGATCTCCCGTGCGATGAATGGGATTGTGTGGCCGGCGCCGGCCACTGTATTCAGCGTCAGGCCCAAGCCCCCCGTGAGGGAGATTGTCAAGCAATTCAGAAGTTAGCTGTAATATCGATAATCAGATTGTTCGGCCTGGCCGAAGCTGACATACTTCAGGACTCGACCGACCTGTCGGGCGGCGCGAATGGGGATCGGGGAGTTTTGGTCGAACTGAGTGGTGTTCCAGTTCATCTTAGTCAAGGCGAGCACCTCTGCCGCTAAATCCAACAGTGAGCTGTCACAGGAGTGCGGTCTCAACCAAAGCGGACGCGGGACGCGCAGCCCGGGATAGGTGCGGTAGTAGGGTACGCTACCCCGTGTGAACAAAAGGGCGTCCCTACCCAACTGGAGAAAGCTGCCGCGCAAAGGCGGGTAATCGCCTTCACGGACGAGAGTGGCACGTGGATTTTCTGAGATCCAGATTAGATCGCGACGATCAATTTGTAGCTCGTCGGCCGCCTGGCCGATGCCGTCGGTCTCGCCTGACTCAAACCGCGACGTCTTGAGGATAACGAGGCGTGCCGGCGCGTGCCCATGGTGTGCGCGATAGGCCTTCACAGAGCGTGTCACGAGGTCGTAAGCATCGTTCCTTTCGAGATAGGGATGCCTATCGCCCTTGTCGGTCCGAGCGCGTGCGCCTCTTAGAATCAGGCCGCGACCACGCTCATCGAACATCTGAGCGGTGCTAGTGAGCAATCGCTGGCCCGACAGGTCTCGGTAGAACCCAATGCCAAGATAGCTGGCTTTGAACGCTCCCTCTTCGTGCGGGAGGCGCCAAGGGACTTTGCCTGCCTTGTAAAACAGGGCGTTAAGCAGGTTCCAGGCGCGTGTTGCCGGGTCTTGCACTTGGCGCAACGTTTCCTTCAATTTTCGAGGAATTCTTGCCTTATCGTCCCACAGGGTCGGCCACACGATCTGCGACGGCACGCTGAGGAGGAGGGCGCGCGCCTTGAACAGATCGCGGAAATTCAGTTCGTCGTCATCTTGATCTTCGTCGTCGTCATCTCTCGATGATCTTGCGTTTACGACCTTGAGAATCAGTTCGACCGGCAGAGCTGCCACGATGACGTCTGGTCGCGAGGAACCTTCCAGCATTGAGACGGCTTGCTCGACGAATAGCTCTGCGGCGGCGCGAACCGCCTCTTGCTGCTTCGGAATCGCAACGATTCGTTCGATGTCGCGCACGGGCATGGTGCGACGGGCAGCCGAATCGACCTCGAAATTGCATCGAAACGGGTTTCTGTTACCGATGCCTGGGAAAGGGGGATAAAGGTTCGTTAGCGGGCTCTTCTTTCCCTCAATTCCCGTTTTACAGCGATCGATGAACTGGGCAAGGCCGTCCGCTGTTTCCGTAGTGCCAATGACGCCGATGCGAATGCAGTCACCCGGCATCGGCTGAAGCGGCCCGTAATCAATTAGACCAACCCGCGGATCGACGTGACGTCTAGTGTCTCCAAACTCAAGCAGAGGCTCCGACAGTACCTTCGAAGTGAACATCATAGTAGCCACTCCGTATCAACCATGCTGGCGGCGTTCGGGTCCTCTCGCCGCCAAGCTTCCTCCGGCACGGCAAGTGGCATCTTGATAGCGTCCAGTGGTTCGAACCGGAGGAGCGAGTTGCGGTCCGGCCGATCAAACAGCTGATGTTGGGTGTTCTGTCCTGACTTGACTAGGAGGTGTCGCCACATCAAAAACTGACCTCGGATTGCCCCATTCTTCTCTTTCTTCTTTTTCCCAGCTATCAGCGCGCCCGAACTGTAGTGGGGTCGGAACCCATCGCGGGTGAACACGAAGGTCGGCGTGATCGAAAGTAGCCATTCGTCCCCAATCCGCTGGAACCCCGGCACGAAGGCGTGGTGACGAACGCTTCCTACATGGCCGTCCTTGCCCCGCCACACAGTCACGACATCGGCGGAAGTCTCATTCACGAGGGACCGGTAACGATATTTTCGCCCCTTATTCTGGCCTGGCGCTCGGAAGTATAGTGCGCGGCTTTCGCGATCGTAAGTCAGGTCCTCCTCAAGCTGCACGCTTAGAGTTCGAGCGAGAAGCTCGATAAAGAGGTGCTCGTCGTCCACATCGTCGACCAATGAGAGCGCGTCTGTCTCGATGGACTCGACCGAACCCTCATCTACGATCTCGGAAAGCGGGCTTCCAAGCGGATCGCGAAAGGATAGGAAACGCCGATTGCGGACCACCCAGTCGAATGGAGCGTGCGGACCGACACTGGCGAGTTCACGCGCAGCATCGCGACCTGACGCGAAGAGCGATGATCCAACGAAGATCTCACCAGGCAGCACAACCCTGACCATTGTTAGATGCACGTCTTCGCCGGAGCGCATGGGAGGCACGTAGCTCCCAAGACGATCGCGCGCGACACAGAGCGCAGCGATCCGGTCAGCAGCCCCTTTCTCAAAGCGGTCTTGGGTCTTGTCGAAGCGTAGGCGGCGGGGTTCGCTCAAGCTGCCAGTATCGACTGCCTTCCAGAACATGGAGTTATCGCAGAGTCGGACGAGAACCAGAATCACGGGAATATTGGAACCGCTCCAGTACTCCAGGTCGTCCGCCTTGATCAGGTACTCGAACCCGCTTTCGTCCTCGTAAGTGTACGCACCCGAATCGGTCGTTTTCACTTGCGCACCGATCCAATTGGCCAGAGTCTGCCCGGTTTGCGGATCCCTCAATTCAAGGATGCCATCGATACCCGTCTCCAATCGGTTGCGGCTGTCGAACGCGAAGCCCATTGCGAGCGTCCGTTCAGCGACGAGGTGTTCCCCGCGTTGCCCTGCCAGCTGATTCTGCGACAACTTTTTCAAGGCCAACTCCGAGAATAGATCATGAATATGGACTGATTTGCGGTCGTAACCGCCGACGTCTGCGGCCTACGGTTTTCGGCCTCGACCGGGGGAAAATGTTTCACGTGAAACATTTTTGTCCGACTGGCGGGGACTTCCTTACTTTCAACTGCACCCCGTGGTCGCGCCGCAGGTGTCGCATTTGAGGCATGTCCCGTTGCGCACGAGGGTAAAATTCCCGCACTCGCCGCAAGCCTCTCCCGTAAAACCTTTCAGACGCGCCTGGTCGCGCTTCTCTGTGACCGCCGCCCGCTCGGCGGGAGTCGTCCGCTCGAGCCCGCCGAGTTCCGCTTCGACTTGCCTTTCGAGATCGTTCTTTAGCGCCGTCGCGGGTTGCGGCCCGCCGCCCTGCACCAACATTAATTTGTCAGCCTTGGAGCGCACAAAACCGCGCGATACGAATTTCGTGGTGCCGGTTGGCCCGGCGCCTTGCGGCGGACGGCTTTGGTCCTCCCCTCGAGTCCCTTCGGGCGGGGCGAGTTTGCTCATGGTCCGGCCAAAATCCTCGCCTTTTCCCAGCACATCGTGGCCGATGTCGGAAGGGTCGATATGGGCGAGATCGTTGCGGCCCAAATAAGAGATCGCAAGCTCGCGGAAAATATAATCGAGGATCGAGGTCGCGTTCTTAATCGCGTCATTGCCTTGCACCAGGCCCGCCGGTTCGAATCGGGTGAAGGTGAAGGCATCGACATATTCCTCGAGCGGCACGCCATATTGCAGCCCCACGGAGATTGCGATGGCAAAGTTGTTCATCAGCGAGCGGAAGGCCGCGCCCTCCTTGTGCATGTCGATGAAAATTTCGCCGAGCCGCCCATCTCCGTATTCGCCGGTGCGCAAATAGACCTTGTGCCCGCCGACAACCGCCTTTTGCGTATAGCCCTTGCGGCGGTCGGGCAGGCGCTCGCGCTCTCTTATCCGCTCGATCCGTTCGACAATTTTTTCGACGAACTTTTCGGCGACCATCGAGGCCCGCGCCGGAGCGTTGGAGGCGATCAGCGCCTCGACGGCGTCATCCACCTCGTCGTCGTCATCGGCGATCAACTGGCTGTTCAAGGGCTGCGACAATTTCGAGCCATCGCGGTACAGCGCATTGGCCTTGAGCCCAAGCCGCCAGGAGAGCATATAGGCCGCCTTGCAATCCTCGATGGTCGCATCGTTCGGCATGTTGATCGTCTTCGAGATCGCGCCGGAGATGAAGGGCTGCGCCGCCGCCATCATGCGGATGTGGCTTTCGACGGCAAGAAAACGTTTGCCGGTGCGCCCGCAGGGGTTGGCGCAATCGAACACAGCGTAATGCTCCGGTTTCAAATACGGCGCGCCTTCAAGCGTCATGGCGCCGCAGACGAAGATATTGGCGGCGTCGATCCCGGCGCGGGAAAAGCCCAAAAAGCTCAAAAGATCAAAACTTTGATCCTCCAGCTTTTCGGCTGGAATCTTGAGCGCGCCGGTGAGGAACTCCGCGCCAAGAGTCCATTTGTTGAAGACGAATTTGATGTCGAAGGCGCTCGCCAGCGTCGCCTCCAATTCGCTCAGCTTTTCCGCCGTAAAACCTTTCGCGGAAAGGCTCTCGTGATTGATCTCCGGCGCATTTTGCAAGGAGCCGTGGCCCGTGGCATAGGTCACGATTTCGTCGATCTCGGTTGCCGAATAGCCGAGCGTGCGTAAACCTTCGGGAACGGCGCGATTGATGATTTTGAAATAGCCGCCGCCCGCGAGTTTCTTGAATTTGACGAGCGCGAAATCAGGCTCGATACCCGTCGTGTCGCAATCCATCACGAGGCCGATCGTGCCGGTCGGCGCGACGACGCTTACTTGCGCGTTGCGATAGCCATGGTTTTCGCCGAGAGTGACGGCGCGCGCCCAGGCGGCCCGGGCATGCTCGCCAAGCGCCCTGTTGGGCAAATTGGAGACATCGGATATATCCGATGTCTTGGAAAGTGCCGCGTGGTCGAGCGGGACCGGCGCAGTCGACAAAGCCTCAAAGCCGGACGCCTCGCCGTTTGCCGCCCGGGCGTGGTTGCGCATCACGCGCAGCATCGGGGCGGCATTCTCCTTGTACCCCTCGAAGGCCCCGAGCTCGCCCGCCATCTCCGCCGATGTGGCATAGGCAACACCTGTCATGATCGCCGAAAGCGCGCCACAAATCGCGCGGGCCTCATAGCTGTCGTAAGGGATGCCGGACGACATAAGCAGCCCGCCGATATTGGCGTATCCAAGGCCGAGCGTCCGATAATCGTAAGAAAGCCTGGCGATTTCCTTGGCCGGAAATTGCGCCATCATGACCGAGATTTCGAGCACGATCGTCCACAACCGCGCCGCGTGTTCAAAGGAGTCCGTGTCGAATTCTCCCCTCGCCGCGGCGCGGAACTGGAGCAGGTTGAGCGAGGCGAGATTACACGCCGTATCGTCCAAAAACATATATTCGGAGCACGGATTCGAGGCGCGGATCTGGCCCGCCGCAGGGCAGGTGTGCCAATCGTTGATCGTCGTGTGGTATTGAAGGCCGGGGTCGGCCGAACCCCAAGCGGCGCGACCGATCTTGTCCCAGAGATCGCGGGCCTTCATCGTCTTATGCGGCTTGCCGTCAATGCGCCGGGTCAAGTTCCAATCGCCATCCCGCTCGACCGCGCGCAGAAATTCGTCGCTCGCGCGGACGCTATTGTTCGAGTTTTGGCCGGAGACGGTGAGATAGGCTTCCGAATCCCAATCGGCCGTAAAAGTTTGGAAATCGATGTTTGTGTGGCCCTGCCACCCCATTTGGATGGTTTTCTTGATCAAGGCGTCGGGGACGAAGGAGCGCCGCGCGAGCTTGATCTCTTTTTTTAGCGCAGGGTTCTTCTCGGGATCGAAACAATCGTCGCCCGGCCCGTCGCAATTGACGCAGGCGCGAAGAATAGCCTTGATAGCCTTTTGCAAAATTTTCGAGCCGGTGACGAGCGCGGCGACTTTCCGTTCCTCCTTCACTTTCCATTCGATAAAATCCTCGATGTCGGGATGATCGACATCGACGATGACCATCTTGGCGGCCCGCCGCGTGGTGCCGCCGGATTTGATCGCGCCCGCGGCGCGGTCGCCGATCTTCAAGAACGACATCAGGCCGGAGGACTTTCCGCCGCCAGAAAGCTTTTCGTTCTCGCCGCGCAATTTGGAAAAATTCGAGCCGGTGCCGGAGCCATACTTGAAGAGCCTGGCTTCGCGCACCCAAAGATCCATGATCCCGCCATCGTTGACGAGATCGTCGGCGACGGACTGGATGAAACAGGCATGCGGTTGCGGATGCTCGTAGGCCGACTTCGACTTGACGAGTTTCTTGGTCTCGTGGTCGACATAATAATGGCCCTGGCTCGGCCCATCGATGCCATAGGCCCAATGAAGCCCGGTATTGAACCATTGCGGCGAATTCGGCGCCGCCATCTGACGCGCCAGCATGAAGCGCAATTCGTCGAAGAAAGCGGAGGCATCCGCTTCCCTGTCGAAATATTTGCCTTTCCAGCCCCAATAGGTCCAGGCGCCGGCGAGACGGTCGAAGACTTGGACCGCCGAGGTCTCGCCCCTTTCCCGCCCGGACTTCGGCAGGGCCGCGAGCGCTTCTTCGTCCGCTACGGAGCGCCAAAGGAAAGCGGGAACCGCGGCTTCCTCGATCCGCTTCAACCGGGCTGGCACCCCCACCCTGCGGAAATATTTTTGCGCGAGCACATCCGCGGCAACTTGACTCCAGGCCGAGGGAACCTCGATGCCGTCCTGCGAGAAAACGATCGAGCCGTCGGGATTGCGGATTTCGCTTTTGGTCGTCCGGAATGCGATTTCCGCGTAGGGGGAGTTTTCAGGCTTGGTGTAACGGCGTTCGATTCGCATTGGTTGTGCCCTTTTTGGCTCAGTCACACCAGATATAGTGATTAGCGAAGATTTCGGAAACGTTAAACATGGCGCACGAGTCAAAGTTCGGCAACGTCGTTTTGCTGTTGCACACAGGAAGACTGCTGTGAAGAAAGAGCTTTCGATATTGACGATCGCGGCGAATCGCGATCGAGACCATCTTCGAACGTCGCCGAGTTGAGTTCCCGATTTTTCGACGGGGAACGTAGGTCTTATGAATGCCTCGTTCGGAGGTATCTTCGTGCGGCTTGGTGCAAATTAACGAGGGCAAGAGTCCTTTTCTGTCATGTAAATGATTCCACTAGAAAAAGCTTCGCAGGACAGAAATATCGTGCGCGAGAATTCGAGGTATTGTAAAATATGGCGGGTGGAGAGGAATTCGAACCTCTCTCCTGTTCAGACGGGAGCCCGGCAGAAGCCGGGGGAGAAACCCTAGAAACCTGAACCGTGCTTCCTTACACTACACCCGATCTCATGGCCTGACTCGCATTTGCGGGTCAGGCTGCAGCTCTCGACCGGAATCATGCCGCCGATGCCCGACCAAGTAAAGCTCATGGGCTCCGAACGGCTGCGCTTTACTTCGTCGCGGGTCCATCGCTCGACCCAGACTGGCATGGCGCACGAGTCAAAGTTCGGCAACGTCGTTTTGCTGTTGCACACAAGAAGACTGCTGTGAAGAAAGAGCTTTCGATATTGGCGATCGCGGCGAATCGCGATCGAGATCATCTTCGAACGTCGCCGAGTTGAGTTCCCGATTTTTCGACGGGCAACGTTGGTCTTAAGAAATTGCTTTGCGGGACCCGCTCTGGACAGCGGGGCAGGGTGCGGTCATAAGCGTCCGGCACCGCGGGAGATTTCCCGCAACGCCGAAGGCAGAGCAAACACATGACATGGTTCAATCGGATTTTTACCTGGTGGAACGGCCAGACCATGAATACGGCGCTGCACACATTGCTCTTCGGCAAATTCGTCGGCAAGGATGAATACGGCAACCGCTATTACCGCACCCGGAAAATCGACAAGGCGCTCGGATTCGAGCGCCGTTGGGTCATTTATGCCGGGGAGAGCGAGGGGTCCATGACCCCGCAAGGCTGGTATGGCTGGCTGCATCACACGGCCGATAGTCCGCCAACCGCCGAGAATTACGCCCCGCGCGCGTGGGAATTGCCGCATCAGCCGAATTTGACCGGCACGCCGCAAGCCTGGCGCCCTCCGGGCTCGACCTTGGCCGCCAATGCGCGGCCTCCGGCGACCGGCGACTACGAGGCCTGGACGCCGGACGGCTGAGGCGGAGCTTGACCCATGGGCGGAGGCGAGCATCATCTGGACGGGGAACCGGGCGCGGGGAACCTCAGCTCACAAAAATTACGACCGCGACCACGTGCTGCGCGTTGCGGGGAAACCCAGTTGCCGATGTCGTCGGTCCTGGCCTTCCTCGGCGACCCGGCGAGATACAATCCCGAAGAATTGCTCGTCACCGCGATTTCGTCTTGCCATGTGCTGTGGTATTTGCACCTTTGCGTGGAGTCTCGCGTGGTCGTCGCCGCCTGTGAGGATTGCGCGTCAGGCCGTTTGATCGTATCGACGGAAGACGGCGGACATTTCGAGGCGGTTACCTTGCGGCCAAACGTCACGATCGAGGCCGGCGAAACGGAAGCCGCGCGGCGTTTGCATGATTGCGCGCACAAGAAGTGCTTCATCGCTTCGGTCAATTTCCCAGTTTTCCTTGAAGCTACAATCTTGCGAGTGCCGCTGGGATAGGCCCCATTCCGGCCGGACTTTCGTGTTGGTCTTGACGGATGCTAATTTCTTGCGGACGGAAGCGCGAAGCGGCTCTCCTCATGGTTCGATGTTTAAACCGGCGGCCGGGTTTCCCGATGATCGTTTATGCGAGACGAGGAATTTTTGCGCGGCCGGTTGTTTTCGCTGGGGCCTTCGCCGTTTCGATCTCAATCGCCTTGAACGCGGCGCGCGCGGACAAGATCAAGCATCCGGTCGCAATCTTTGCCGGATTGGACAAGATCACCGGACGAACGATCGCTTTTGAGGCCGCGGCCGGCGAAACCGTGCAGTTCGGTTCGCTCCAGATTACCGAACGCGCCTGTTATACGCGCCCCGCCACGGAGGCCCCGCAGACGACTACTTTCGTCGAGGTGGACGAGGTCGATGCCACAAATCAATACAAGCGGATATTTTCCGGATGGATGTTCGCGGCGAGTCCAGGCCTGCACGGCATCGAGCATCCGATTTACGACATCTGGCTGACCGATTGCAAAGGTGGCGAGGCAGTTGAGGCGAGCCCCGAGGCGCCAGCGGAGGTGGCGCCCGCGCCGCCGGAAAGTCCGCAGAACCCGGCCAAAAAACGCAAGCCACGCCGAGGTCAACCAAGCGAAAATCGCGCTCCGACAAGCGGGGAGATAATCGGCGAGCCGCCGCGGGACCAGCCAAATGCGGAGGTTCCATCCCTCGGCCAGCCTATTGAAGTAGAGCCGCCGCCGGGTTTCATTCCGGCCCCGCAAGGGAATCGGCGCCCGCCAACCCAACGATATTATCCGGCCGGTCCTGGCGCGGCGCCTGACCCTTCCAGCGGCGACGGATACTGATTCGAAAAAGAAGAGGCCGGGACCGTTCGCCGGGAAATCTCGGGTCTGGCCAATTCGCCGCTCCGCTTGCGACGGTTCGACCGAAAAACTAGCGCGGGCAATACCAGATGCGAGGCGGAGCCAAGCTGCCGCGCCAACTCCATCTAGCGGGTAAATCCATGTCTCTGCGGGCGCTCACGCGCACCAAGTCCATCGAGCAACTCCAATCCGAGTTCGGCCGGGAGGGGCAATTTCGGCGGGTGCTTGGCCTGTGGCAGCTTACCGCTATCGGCCTTGGCGGACTTATCGGGGCCGGTATCTTTGTGCTCACAGGGGTCGTTGCAGCTACACAAGCGGGACCAGCGGTCTCGGTATCATTCGTGATTGCAGGCATCGCAAGCGCAGCTGCCGCCCTAAGCTATGCCGAGTTTGCCGGGATGATCCCCGTCGCCGGCAGCGCCTACACCTACGGATACGCCGTGCTTGGCGAACTCGTCGCGTGGGTGATTGGCTGGGATCTGTTGCTCGAATATGCGCTGGTGGCCGCCGTCGTATCGATCGGCTGGTCGGGCTATTTGCAAGCCCTGCTCAGTCAGCTTGGCCTGATGCTCCCCAGCTGGGCAATGGGCGCGTCAGGAACAGGCGAAGGCCACGTTTTGGATCTCCCCGCGATGCTCGGGAGCCTTGCGGTCGCGGGCCTCTTGACGCTGCGAATCGAATGGGGTGCGCGCTTCAACACGGCCATGGTGATCATCAAGATCGCCGCGGTCGTCCTTGTCATCGCCGCCGGTCTGCCTCATGTGCACACCGCCAACTGGCATCCCTTTATGCCCTACGGTTTCGAAGGCGTGGTCGAGGGGGCTGCCGTCGTTTTCTTTGCGGTCTTCGGCTACGATACTCTCACCACCGCCGCCGAAGAGGCTCGCGACCCGCAGCAACAGCTTCCCCGCGCTGTTTTGCTCTCGCTAGCCATCTCTCTCGTGCTCTACATTGCGATGTCGTTGGTGCTCACTGGCGTGGTACGCTACGACACGCTAAATAGCGCCGCTCCGGTTGCCGCCGCGTTCACGGCGATTGGCATGCCTTGGGTGACGCTCATCGTGTCCGCGGCGGCCGTAGCAGGCATCGCCAGCGTCATGCTCGCCTTCCTCTTGGGCTGCGCCCGCATCTGGTTCGCGATGAGCCGCGACGGGCTCCTTCCCGCGTGGTTCGCGCAGGTGCACAAGCGATTCCGAACGCCGCACCGCCCGACGCTGATTGCGGGAGGACTGACCGCCCTCGTCGCGGGTTTTTTCCCGATCAAGGAGGTTGCCGAATTGGTGAACATCGGAACGCTCTCGGCTTTTGCGATCGTCTGCCTTGCGATCATCGTGCTACGGCGGACGAGGCCCGGCGTCCGGCGCACCTTCAAGACACCGCTCGTCCCCTGGATACCCTTGGCTGGCATCGGGTTTTCCCTGTGGTTGCTCTCAAAGCTCCCCGCCGTTGCCTGGGAATTGTTCGTTTTTTGGATGGGGCTCGGCCTTCTGCTCTACTTTTCATACGGCCGTCGGCACAGCGTACTCGCAAAAAGTGCTAGCGAATCTATCGAAGGCACACCGGTGGGCGACGCAAAACGCCATTAGGCAATGTTTTTTCATGTTCGCGCGAGGTAGGACGCAGTTCTTCGCCGCCGCTCATGCCAGTTTGCGCCGAGGCGGTGAGACGACGCCCGGGATAATACCGAAGCCTGCGCTGAAATATGGCCAAGGAAAATTGCCGGCGAGGGAATCGCGGCTTTCCGGCAAGCGAGGCGGAAGTGCTCTCGCGGGATTAAGCCAAAACGGGGTTCATTCGGCGGCGCGTTTGAACTCCGGGAACGTGCAGCGCGCGTCGCTCTCCCGCTTGAATTCGAGGATTTTGGCGGGCTCGACGAAGGGCAGCCCTAGGGTGCGCCAGACATCGGCCATGCTTTCGACGAGATGCGCGATATGCGCATCCGTGTGCAAGGGAGTTGGCGTGATGCGCAATCTCTCGAAGCCTCTGGCGACCGTCGGATAATTGATCGGCTGGATATAGATCGCGTGGCGATCGATCAGAATGTCGGCCGCGCGCTTGCAGAGTTCGGGATCGCCGACGAGCACCGGCACGATATGGGACGGGTTTTGCATCACCGGCAGACCCGCAGCGCTCAGAGCATGTTTGGCGAGCATCGCCTGGCGTTGATGTTGCGCACGGAGTTCATCGCCTTGTTCCTGTTTCAACAGGCGTATGGCGGCGGTTGCCGCGGCAGCGAGCGCCGGAGGCAGAGCCGTGGTGAAAATAAAGGCTGGCGCGTGCGAGCGCACGGCATCGACGATTGGCGCCTTGGCGGCGATATAGCCGCCTAGCGTTCCAAATCCCTTGGCAAGGGTTCCTTCGATAACGTCGATTTGGTCCATGACGCCATCGCGTTCGGCGACCCCTCCGCCATGCGGGCCGTAGAGGCCGACCGCGTGCACTTCGTCGAGATAGGTCATCGCGTTGTAACGGCGGGCGAGACCGGCGATCTCGGCGACCGGAGCGAAGTCGCCATGCATCGAATAGAGACTCTCGAAGACGATCAGCTTGGCGCGGTCATGCCCAGCGGCGATCAGGAGCTCTTCGAGATGGGCGAGATCGTTGTGACGAAAAATTTTGCGCTGCGCCTTCGAGCGGCGGATACCTTCGATCATCGAATTATGATTGAACTCATCCGAAAGAATGAGGCAATCGGGCAACAGATCGCCAATCGTCGAAATCGCCGCCAGATTGGAAATCCAGCCCGACGTAAAGACGAGCGCCGCCTCCTTGCCGTGAAGGCCGGCCAATTCGGCTTCTAGCTCGACGAGGGGATGGTTGGTGCCCGCAATATTGCGCGTGCCGCCGGCACCGGCCCCATGCCGCACCGCGGCGGCCGTCATCGCCTCGATCACCCGTGGATGCCTGCCCATGCAGAGATAGTCGTTGGAACACCAAATCACGACTTCGTCGATGCGTTCCGGGCCGTGCCGCAGGGCGCGCGGAAACGCCTTTGCGTCCCGTTCGAGGTCGGCGAAGACCCGGTAGCGGCGTTCCCCCTTCAACTTTGAGATCGCCTCGTCGAAGAAGCGCGAATAAGGCATATGCACCGGCCTCCCAGCTCCAGCGGCGGCGCCGAGGGCTGGCGTGACCCCGGCGCATGGTGGCGTGACCTCAAAAGATATGACTTGTTTTTATTGTCTCGTTCAAAAATAGCAGACGAGCAGCCGAGCCTAGCTTAAGGAGAGCGTCGCCTTCAACCCCTGATGGGGGGTACACGAAGAATTTTACTTCCGTGGGAACATGCCCAAGGCTTTAGCGGCGTTCCCGCGGGGCGTCAAATCCCTTCTCTGCGATCAGCCGGACAATGCGGCTCAAATTTCTCGCCGGCCTCGTTTGCCGGAACAGGCGAGGCCGGCACTGCAGGCTCCGATTACTCAATCAAAGGCACTGTGTAGGATAGCGCCCCGACGTTCCCCTTGTTTCCCTTGAAATTCGCGTGGCACATGATGCAGTTCTCCGAGACTACGGGTATTCCCGTCACGACGCGCAGGTAGTGCTTTCCACCCTCCTTGACAACCTCTTCGTCCGGCGTCTGGCCCGCAAGCAGCAGCGGCGGTTACAAGCTGCGTTTTGGGTGATTCCATGGGGCGGGTTTGGCTCGCCGCGCATGCCGAGCCCGCGAGCTATTGGGATAGCGTCAAACGCGCTGATCCTTGCATGGGTGCTGAAACGCTCAGGTGCGCACCGCGCCGCCGCAAGACGGCGACAGGAATTGCGACAGGACGGGGCGCCGCCCGCGCGGTGGAATACATCGTAGCTGCCGGATGAGGCGTCTCGCTTGCAAGGATGCAAAAGGGCCGACAAGCTTTGACCCTTGCCAGCCCCATCAATTTACACGGTCATCGGCGCCTGTCCTGCGCGGGAATCCTAACGCTTCCATCTCGCGGTTATTGGGGTCCGACCGGGGTTACAAACTGCACGAAGCCGTTGACATGCGTGCCATCGGAGAAGAACCCGACGATATCGCCCTTGTCGTTGACGCCATTGATGATGGTCCCGGCGACGCCGAACGCGGGAGTCTGGCTCGATCCAGGGGCATCGAACTGAGCGAAAGCCTTAAAATCTAAAAGGAAGCCGTGTGTTGCACCCTTCGAATCCACAAACAAGCCGACGATGAAGTTGTTGCTACAACCGAGGGCTTGTGTGCTCTTGGCGAGTACCCCCTTTATGTTGACTTCGAAGGAGTTAAATGGTCCCGGAAGCGGCCCGAAAAAGGCGTGATCGTTGCCGGCGGAATCAGCCCAGAATCCACAGACGATTAGATTGTCACTGATGCCGCTCGCCTGTGTCGCGACCGCACCATTAAAGAGCTTCGGGGGAATTTCAGTAAATTGCGGCGGGTTGCTAGCAAGGTTAACAATGAAACCGTGTTCGTTGCCGCCGCTATCAAGCCAGAATCCGGCGGCTTTATTCAAGATATTGACGCCGAGAAGATTCTGGTTCGTGCTTCCGGCGGTAGCATTTGGATCAAGGATAGTTGTGAACACGCCCTTGATATCTTCAAAGCCAAACTGAAGGCCGTTTTGATCCTGCCAAAACCCGACGATGATGGGCACTTCGTTGTTGTTGATGCCGATGGCCTGGGTCTGTGTGATCGTATGGCCCGCCGGCGGCGTCCCCGCGAAGTTCTCTACTGAATAGTGCGTGTTCGGCACGAGAACGTACCCATTGTTGACTATAACGGTGCCGTCGCCGAAATAGCCGGCGATGATTTTGTTTTCATTAATGCCGAGCAGCTGATTGAAGTTGAGGTCGCCAGGATTGTTTAGCTTGAAAAACCTTTCGGCGCTTGCCATTCCCGGCAAAGTGATAACTGTCGCGGCCAGCAGGGCGTAGCAAGCGATGCGCTTGAAGTTTATTTTTCGTGCCGGAGCGGGGTAAATAGCCCTATCGAGGCGTTCGAGTTCTCCCTGTTTCATTTTTTCCCCCGTTAGGTGTTTGGCGCGGCCCTTGCGGTGGAATACGTCGCAGCTTTTAGGCGAGGCGCCTCGCGTGCAAGGACGCCACACCAAATCTTTGATCGCATTACAGGCGCCGTATGACAGCGCAAAGACGACAAATGCGTCGGGTTGACCATCTGCGCTAAAGCTTGTAGCGCGAATGAAATCACCGTTTGCAGCGAGAGAGGCTGCTTCCTTATTCAGAAGGTATAACAGTTAAATCACGATTGAATACCGCGGTCAACCTTAGAAATTTATTGAATTGCTTGTGGAGAATATGAAATGTCAGCTAATATTCTGTATCACATTTGCAGCCACCGTCGTTAGAAACTGTGACATGTAGCCACGTTGCATATAACTTCCTCCTATTGTTAACTTCCTCCTATTGTTCGATTTATGGTTCGATCCGAACGGCTCAAGGCCTGGCTCCGGCGAAGCGATTGGCGGCGGCGTCCTTTCCGTGACCGTTCCAAACCTCTTGCCTTCAAGTGGATTCGCGCCATTTTAATTCTGCGGACCCGCGCGGCGGGCATGAGCCAGCCTTACTAAACTTTCATGCGGCCGAAATGGCAGTGTAAGCTTTGCGTCCCCATCTTGGTGGCCGAAGACGGTGCGCCGTCGTTAATTTTTGCAATGGAGTAGTCAATGGCAAATGTCCCCTCGCCCCGGCCCGATACCCTGAGTTCACCACCTTTGATCGTGCGCCGGCGCCACGAGGTCCGTGCCGCGCTGCTTGCGACCGTGGCCGCCCTGGCCTTGGCCTGCATGAGCGATGGTGGTTTCGGTCAGGCGCGTGCCGACGCGGTTCAGAGCCAAGTATCTCCGGTTGTTTCTCCGGTCTCTTTCGCCGACGTGGTCGACCACGTGCGCGGCGCGGTCGTGTCCGTCAAGGTGAAGACCACCGAGACCGCCGATTCTAGCGACGAGCTCGAAATACCGCACATTGCGCCAGGCGACCCGCTCGAGCGCTTCTTCAAACATTTCGGCGAGGAAGGAACGCCGCGCGATCATCACCTCAAGCCGCACCTCACCCAGGCGCAAGGCTCGGGATTCATTATCTCCGCGGACGGATATGTGGTGACGAACAACCATGTCGTCGAGAACGCAACCGAGGTCAGCGTGACCCTGGACGATGGCAAAACCGTGCCGGCAACCATCGTCGGAACCGACAAGAAAACCGATCTCGCCCTCTTGAAGATCAAGCAGGGCGGCCCCTACCAGCATGTCGACTTCGCCACCGCCGCGCCACGGGTGGGCGACTGGGTGATCGCGGTCGGCAATCCCTTCGGATTGGGTGGAACGGTTACGGCCGGCATCATTTCGGCGCGCGGGCGCGACATTGGCGCCGGGCCTTATGACGATTTCCTGCAAGTCGATGCGCCGGTCAACCGGGGCAATTCGGGCGGTCCCACTTTCAATACCCAAGGTCAAGTGGTCGGCGTCAATACGGCGATTTTCTCGCCTTCGGGCGGCAGTGTCGGCATTGGTTTTGCCATTCCCGCTGAGACAGTGAAAACCGTCATTGCCGCTCTCCAAGACAAAGGCGTGGTCGCGCGGGGTTGGATTGGCGTCCAGATTCAGCCGGTCACCGCGGAAATCGCCGATAGTCTCGGTCTCAAGTCCAACAAAGGGGCTCTTGTCGCTGAAGCTCAGCCGAATTCTCCGGCAAGCGCGGCCGGAATTAAATCGGGCGACGTGATCCTCGGGATCGACGGCGAGCGGATCGACGGTCCGCGCGACCTCGCGCGCAAGGTGGCGGCGCTCGGCCCGGGGAAAAAGACTAATTTGATCTATTGGCACGATGGATCGGAGAAAACCACGTCGGTAAAGCTCGGTTCCCTGCCGGACGACAAGGAAGCGCGCGCAAATCCCGGCCAGAGCCAGGACAATAATGCGTTTAGCGGCCTCGGCCTCACTCTCGCTCCTGCCTCCAGCGTCGAAGGAGCGGGAAACCACGGCGTGGTCGTATCCGACATCGATTCAGATGGCGTGGCGGCGCAGAAGGGGTTGCAGATCGGCGACGTCATTCTCGAAGCAGGTGGCCATGCGGTGAACCAGCCGGCGGACGTCAGCGCGGCGCTGGACGAGGCCAAAAAGAACAATCGCAAGGCCCTCCTCTTGCGGGTCAAGGGAGCCGACGGCACCCATTTCGTCGCGATCGAGGTCAAACCGGCTTCCTGAGCCTCACGTCCCCGAGGCTTGATGGGCCGGTGCCGCGCCCCCCCGTTGCGGCGCCGGCTCCAGGAGGCGACAGGCCGGAAGGCAACTTCCGGCCTGCTGCTTTGCGCGGGGATGAGCTATATGTTGGTGATGCGTATCCTCATCGTCGAAGACGATTCCGAAGCCGCCAATTACATGGTGAAGGCATTTCGCGAGGCCGGTCATGTCGCCGATTATGCCGGCGACGGCCTTGACGGCTACGCCCGTGCCTGCGATGAAACCTACGATGTTTTGATTGTCGATCGCATGCTGCCGAAACTCGACGGCCTCGCGCTCATCGGCAATCTGCGCACGCAGAAAATCCTGACGCCCGTATTGATCCTGTCCGCGCTTGGACAGGTCGATGATCGCGTCAAGGGGCTGCGCGCGGGCGGCGACGATTATCTCGCCAAGCCTTATGCATTTTCAGAGCTTCTGGCGCGCGCCGAGGTGCTCGCAAGGCGAACCCGGCCGGGTCTTCGCGAGGAAACTGTCTTTCGCGTGAACGGCTTAGAACTTGACCGTCTTGCTCACAAGCTTACCCGCGACGGCAAGGAAATTCCGCTGCAACCGCGTGAATTCCGCTTGCTCGAATATTTGATGAAACATGCGGGCCAAGTCGTCACGCGGACGATGCTGCTTGAAAACGTGTGGGACTATCATTTCGATCCGCAAACCAATGTCATTGACGTTCATATTTCGCGGCTGCGCGCCAAGATCGACAAAGGCTTCGACCCTCCGCTCCTCCAGACGATACGCGGTGCAGGATACATGATACGCAATGGCTCTAGGTAAGCTCTTTCGCACCACGGTATTTAAGATATCGCTCGCCTATTTGGCGATTTCCGCGATCGGCGCCGGGCTCGTCCTCGGCGCTGTCGGCTGGAACATGGAGCACCTGATCGACGCGCAGATCGCGCAGACCATCGACACCGATATTACCGGGCTTTCCGAGCAATATGATCAAGGTGGCATACGTCGCCTTGTGAACATCATCCAAAGACGGACCCGCCGGCCTGGCGCGCGGCTTTACTTGGTCACAACCGCAGCGGGAGAACCGATCGCCGGCAATATTGTGCGCCTGCCGCCAGATATTCTGTCCCGCCCTGGCCTCGTCGAGACGGCGTACCAGCCTCCGGGCGATATGGGCGGAAAACACCTGGCGCTCGCCCGCAACTCTGTCTTGGCCGGCGGCTTCCACTTGCTCGTCGGGCACGACCTCGCGGAAGGCGAGGGCTTGCGCCGTATTCTCGGCCAAGCACTGCTCACTTCGCTGCTTTGGCTCGTGGTGATCGGAACGCTAGGCGGGCTATGGGTTGCAAGGCGCGTTCTCAATCGCGTCGATGCAATCAACGCCAATGCTCGGGCGATCGTCGCGGGCGATCTCTCCGGCCGGTTGCGGTTGGCCGGGACCGGCGACGAACTCGACCGGCTCGTGCAAAATTTCAACGCCATGCTGGAGCGGATCGCTATATTGATGGCGGAGTTGAAAGAGGTTTCCGGCAATATCGCACACGATCTCAAGACGCCCTTGACCCGTCTGCGGGGCGGCGTGGAACAAGCATTACGCAGCGCCAAAAGCCCGGAGGATTATCGCGGCGCGCTCGAAAAAGCGCTCGACGAATCCGACCGGTTGATCCAAATCTTCGATGCGCTGCTAAGCATCGCCCGCGCGGAAGCCGGGGCCGGGCGCGAAGGCATGATCGATTTCGACGCCTCGTCCGTCGCGCGAGACGTCGGCGAACTCTACGAGCCTGTGGCGGAGGAACGCGGCATCGTGCTTGCAATTTCCACCGAGCCGGAGCTCTTTCTGCATGGAAGCCGGGAGCTTGCCGGTCAGGCCATCGCCAATCTCGTCGATAATGCGTTGAAATACGGGTGCCCGGAGGCGGCGGGAGTCGGCCTGGATCGCGCGCCCGCGCAAGCTCCTAAAGGCACCGTCGAACTCTCGGCACGGCGGCGTGGCGGCAATGTCGAATTCGCCGTCGCGGATCGCGGTCCGGGCATCGGCGAGAATGATCGCTTGCGCGTGCTCGATCGATTTGTCCGGCTCGAAAACGCGCGCGCGCGGCCTGGATCTGGTCTCGGCCTTTCGCTCGCCGCGGCGGTGGCACGTCTCCACAATGGAAGCTTGCGGATCGAGGATAATGAGCCAGGCCTTCGTGTCGTGATTCGTCTTCCGGCGGCTCCTGTCCGGCGCGAACCACGGGCGCCGCTTCCCCTGCCGCAACCGGACAAGGCGGCATGAATGATGTTCCTGCACAAGACCGCGCGGACCATCCGCTTTGGCGGCGCTTGCGCACCGCCCCGCAACTTTACGATGCGAGCCGCGCCGGATCCCGCCTCGCCGACTTTCTGGCAATGCCCGGCGACGCGGAATTGCCGCAAAGCCTCGCCAACGAGCCCGGCGTGCGCGCCCTGCTTCTGGCGCTTGCCGATCATTCGCCATTTCTCTGGCGTCTCGCGACGGCGAACGCCTCCCGGCTCAAGCGATGTCTCGAGACTTCCCCCTCGGCCTGCCTTGCGACGTGCCTTGTCACTCTCGAGGAAGCCTGCGGCCAAGCCTCCAGCGAAGCCGCGGTCATGCGCGCGTTGCGGCTTGCGAAGCAGGAGACCGCCCTTCTCGTCGCGCTCGCCAATCTAGGCGGCGTTTTCGATGTGATCGCGACGACCGAGGCTTTGTCGCGCGCCGCCGATGTCTTCATATCGGTGGCGTTGCGTTTTCTGTTGCGCGATGCCGCTCGCGCGGACCGGCTGCGGCTTTCCGATGCCGCGAACCCCGAACAGGGATGCGGTCTCGTCATCCTGGCACTCGGCAAGCTCGGCGCGCGCGAACTCAATTATTCGAGCGATGTCGATATCGTGGTCTTCTTCGATCCCAATTGTGCCTCGATAGCTCGGACGGTGGAGCCCGCGACGCTCTTTGCCGGCATCACTAAGGGATTTGTCCGGTTGCTCCAGGAGCGGACCGGGGATGGTTACGTCCTGCGCGTCGATTTGCGGTTGCGTCCCGATCCCGGTTCGACGGCGGTAGCGATCGCGCTGCCCGCCGCCTATTCCTATTACGAAAGTCTTGGCCAGAACTGGGAGCGCGCGGCCTTGATCAAGGCGCGGCCGTCCGCCGGCGACAAGGCGCTTGGCGAGACTTTTCTCGCCAATCTCATGCCTTTCATTTGGCGAAAGTATTTCGATTATGCCGCGATCGCGGACATTGCCGCGATGAAGCGCCAGATTCACGCGGTCCGGGGGCATGCCGAGATCGCGGTCGCCGGTCACGACGTTAAATTGGGACGCGGCGGCATTCGCGAAATCGAATTTTTCGTGCAGACCCAGCAATTGATCTTCGGCGGCAAGAGGCCTCGCCTGCGTGGCGCGCGCACCCTCGACATGCTGGATGAACTCGGCAAGGAAGGTTGGGTCACGCGCGAGGCGGTCGCGGACTTGCGCGCGTCCTATCTCTTCTTGCGCGAAATCGAACACCGGTTGCAGATGGTCGCCGACGAGCAAACCCAGCGGTTGCCGCAAGACCCAGAAATCCTTGGGCGCTTCGCCAGGTTTTGCGGTTACCCGCGGAAAAGCCGCTTTTGCGGCGACGTCACGCATCACCTGCGGCTCGTCTCCTATCATTATGGGCGGTTGTTCGAACATTCGCCGCGGCTCGATGCTTCGGCCGGCAGTCTTGTTTTCACGGGCGCCGACGACGATCCGGAAACTCTCGAAACATTGTTGCGGTTGGGCTTCAAGAAAGCGTCGCTGGCCGCCGAGACGATCCGGGGCTGGCACTTCGGCCGCCGTCCCGGCGTGCGCACCCCTCGCGCGCGGGAAGTCCTTACCGAACTGGTGCCGCTGCTTTTGCAGACGTTCGCGCACTCAGGCGATCCCGATGCCGCGCTCGCCGGATTCGATTCCGCGCTGACCGGCATGCCCGCGGCAGCCGAACTTTTTTCGGTGCTAAAATCCAATCCGCCGGTCTGCGAATTGTTCGGCGAAATTCTTGGCGGCGCGCCAAGACTCGCGCGCACCGTCATAAGCCGTCCGCATGTGCTCGACGCCGCGATCGATCCGGAAGCCCTCAAGGCTCCCCTCGAAGAAAATGCATTCAGGCAACGCGCCGGACAAGTCCTGCAACATAAACGCGAGACCGAGGAATTCCTCGATGCGCTGCGCGATTTCGCGAAGGAGGAACTATTTCCCATCGGCCTGCGGTTGTGGTCATCGACGATCGAACCTACCGCCGCTGGGCTCGCCTATTCGGCGCTGGCGGCGAGCATCGTCGAGGCCTGCCTCGTGCATGTGGAGCGCGTCTTCGCGGGCGAGCATGGGCGCGTGCCTGGAGGCAGGTCGATCGTTTTGGCGCTTGGCAAGCTTGGCTCGCGCGAAATGACCGCGGCCTCTGATCTCGATCTTATGCTCATCTATGATTTCGATCCGGCGCGGCCGGAGTCCGATGGTTCCCGGCCGCTTCACGCGGTGCAATATTACACCCGCATAGCGCAACGTCTGATCTCCGCCTTGACCGTCGCGACGCGGCGGGGCCGGCTTTACGAGGTCGATATGCGGTTGCGGCCTTCCGGCCGCCAGGGACCAATCGCGACCCAATTCGCGAGTTTCGTCGATTATCAAACCAAGGAGGCGGAAACCTGGGAGCATATGGCATTGACGCGCGCGCGGCCAATCGCGGGCAATGTTCAACTTGGCGCGCAAACCAGCGGCGCCATCCGCGCCTTGCTCATCCGGCGGCGCGGCGGCGCGCTGCGCCAAGATGTTTATGAAATGCGGCGCCTCATCGCGCAAACGAAGGGAGACGGCGACCCTTGGGATTTGAAGCTTGCGGCTGGCGGGCTTATCGACATCGAATTCTTGGCCCAATATCTTTTGCTGCGCCACGCCGACGCCGAGCCAAGCCTCGTATGCGTTTCGGCCTTGACCGTGATCGAGACCGCGGTGAGTTGCGGATTGCTAGACGCGGAGAGCGCCGGCATTCTCGTGAACGCGTACCGCCTCTTTTCAGATGTTACCCAAATCCTGCGCCTGACCTTGGACCCGGGCACCGATCCACGCACGGCGAACGAAGCGGTTAAGCGGCGCCTTGCGAAAGTGGCTGGGCAGCCGGCCATCGGCGGGCTCGAAAGCTGCCTTTGCGACATGCGCGCCGAGGTGCGCCGTGTTTTCGAAAATGTTTTGTCACCCCGCTGAGGCACGCAGCTTTTGCGGCTGCGCTGGCCGGCGCAAAGCGCCTGCCGCCAAAAGCAGCTTTTGGCGCGGCACGTCGCGGGATTCGGGCAAATGGACGAGGACGATCGTTCCATTGCCAACCGATGACCGGATGCGTATCGAGCCGCCATGAAGATCTACGAGCGAACGCGCGATCGCGAGGCCAAGGCCCGAACCCTTCATGCCGTTGTCGAGCGTTCCGTCCAATTGTTCGAACGGCCGGCCAAGCCTTGCCAGAGGCGCCGGTGGAATGCCCATTCCGGTATCTTCAACATAGATATTCAGAGCGCCCTGAACCATCCGCGCGCGAACGCTGACGCGGCCGCAATTCGGGGTGAATTTAACCGCGTTGCGCAAAAGAATCGTGAGAATTTTTTCAATCGCGGCGCGGTCGGCATGGATGGACGTGTCCGGCAAGGTTTCGGCGAGAAGGCTGATTTCCTTTTCGGTGGCGATTGTTGCAACCGCCGCAACCGCCGCGCCGACCGCGGCATCGATCTCGAAATCGGTCTTCTGAAGCCGCACCCGGCCGGATTCGAGGCGCGACATGTCGAGGACATCCGAGATCACGCCGAGCAGATATTGGCCACTTTGCCTTATGTCGCTGCAATAACCGGCATATTTCGGCGATCCCAAGGCGCCGAATGTTTCTTGGTGCATCAATTCGGCAAAGCCGATGATGGCATTGAGCGGCGTCCGAAGTTCGTGACTCATATTGGCGAGAAATTCGGATTTGGCCAGGTTCGCGGTCTCGGCCTCGGCCTTCTGCTCCAAATATTTCTCGGCGAGATCGGCGAGCTGCTTCGCTTGCAATTCCAGGGTTTGGCGGGATTTGCGCAAGTCGGCAACGGTCGCCAAGAGGCGGCGTTCCGAGTCCATCAATTGTTCCTCGTGGCGCTTCAGCGCGGTGATGTCGGTGCCGACCGAAACATAGCCGCCGTCCTTGGTGCGCCTTTCGTTGATTTGCAGCCAGCGGCCATCGCCAAGACGCGCCTCGTAGGTGCGCGCCCCGGCAAGCGGCCGCTCGCCAAGCGCGATTTGAGTCTGGATCACGGGGGGAGTCCCTTTCCCCATCACCTGGGCATAGGGCGTTCCGGAGAGGATCGCGTCGCTCGCCAGATGGTGGAATTTCTGGAATTTGGAATTGCACATGACGAGCCGGTTGCCGGCATCCCAAAGAACGAATGCTTCCGACACAGTCTCGATCGCGTCGCGAAGGCGTAAGTCGGCCGTCGCGGTGCGCTCGGCGAGAGCCCTTTGTTCGGTGATGTCGACGGCGATTCCGACGAGGTGCGGCGGCTCGCCCGCCTGCTCCCGCACGAGCTCGGCCCGCGCCCGCACCCAGATCCACTCGCCGTTCACAGTCTGCATCCGGAAAGCGTGATCAATCGAATCGGCTTGCGAACCGGTCAGCATCTCGGCCATCGTCGTTAGGGCGCCATCCTGCGGATGAACCAGCGCATTGACGTCGCCAAAGGACATGAATTGGCCGGCCGGCGTCATGCCAAGCATCTCGTACATCGAATCAGACCAGTAGATTCGCCCGCGTGCAAGATCCCAATCCCAGAGGCCGCAGCGTCCCCGGCCAAGCGCGGTGTCGACTCGGTTCTGCATCCTCTCGCACAATTGATTGGCCTCGCCTGCGCGCGAGGCCTGCCAGAAATAGGCGATCCCCAGGGCAATCAGCACAAGGACCGTGCAGCTCAAAAGGATGGTGGCGCGAAACGCCGCCGCTTGCCATTCGGCGAGGACCGCCGCCATGGGATGAACGATCGCGACTTGGCCCAACGGTGGATCGAGCGTGCGCACGGCCGCCAAGGCATCCGCACCGTCCGCGAGGTTGATCCGCAAGACGCCGGCTTTTTCCGCGAAAATCGTTAACGGCTGCGAGGGCCCCAAATAATCGGTGAGCGTGGCGTTTTGGCCGGATAGCGGGGGAGCGGCGGCGACTATGTCGCCGGCGGCGCCGGTTACGACCAGCTGCTGCCCGCGCACGAAGGCGCGGGGAGGCGCCGCGTGCGCCAGAGCCGCCGCCGGATCGGTATTGAGCGAATCCCTAAACGTGCCATTAAGATTGCCGGTTACGACGGCGGCGGTCAATTCAATGTCGGTGAAGGCATCGGTTACCGTGCGATCATATGCCTCGCGCGTTATAACGACTGTGATCGCAAAAAGTGCGCCGGCAAACAGCGCCGCCATGGCGGGGACCGCGCGCCGTACCCAAATTTCGTGCTGGGCCAAACGTAGAACGGCGGCTTGCGTCGCCGTACAGGCAAGTCCCCGCGCTGCCCCCGCTCGCACGGAAGCATGCGCGGAATCCGCGCGCGCCATATCAGGCCCCCTCGAAACCGACCGGAGCGATGTGCCGCATCTCTCCGAATCGATTTCATCAGAGTCTCACTTTTTTGTTTTGTCCAGAGATTAATTAAAAATGAATGCAAATTTGATCGCCGCGCGGAAGATGGCCGCCACGGGCCGCCGGGCAGAAGGATGGCAACATAAGTCAGGGCTGCGACGCTAAATGGTCACCAGCACGATGGCGAAACCATCGTGGCCCTTGGCTCCGACGGTTTGGATCGCCGTGGCGCAGACGCCGGGCTCGGTTGCGAGCATTTCATTGAACCTGCGTATCCCCAAAATATCAGGATCGGGGCTTGCGGCATCGATTACCCTGCCGTCGCGTATAACGTTATCGACGATGATTAGACTGCCCCGCGACGATAATTTGCGGGCGAATCTGAAATACTCGGGGATGCTTTGCTTGTCGGCGTCGATGAAGATGAGATCGAAAGCGCCGCCGTTCCCGGCGGTGATCCGTGGCAGCGTCTCTAGTGCGCGGCCAACCCGCAGATCCACCATCGCATCCAAGCCCGCGCGGGAAATGTTTGCACGCGCAACCTCCGCGTGCCTCGGGTCGGCCTCTAGCGTAATGAGTAGGCCATCCTCGGGCAGGGCCCTGGCGAGCCAGATGGTACTGTAGCCGCCGAGGGTGCCAATCTCCAGAATTCTCCGCGTGCCTTGGAGGCGGGCCAAGAGATGCAGGAGCTTGCCTTGGTTTGGCGTAACTTGGATGGCCGGAAGGCCAGCTGCGTCGCTCGCGTCCAGCGCCGCGTCCAGCACCGGGTCGGGTGGCACAAGCATGCGGATGATATATTCATCGACGGCGGTCCAAAGCGCCTCTGTCATGGATGACCCTCAAGCTTTGTGACAGCGTCGGTCAAGCGAGCAAGCGTTCGGCGATGTCCTTGACATCGGGAGAGAGTTTTGCCGCGCAGGCTACGTGGCGCAGCGCCGCCTTGGCGCGGCCCCGGCGTTTGGATTCCATCGTCCGCCAGCTCTTGAAGGCCGAAAGAAGGCGCGCCGCGACCTGCGGGTTTTTACCGTCGAGCTCGAGGACAATTCCCGCGATAAAATCGTAACCGCTGCCATCTTCCGCGTTGAACTGGGTCGGATTCATGGCGGCGAAGGAGCCGGCGAGCGAGCGCATCCGGTTCGGGTTGTTAAACGAGAAGGCCTTGTGTTTCATGAGGGATTTCACCCGGTCGAGCGTCCCACTTTCGGGGATCGTCGCCTGCAGGGAAAACCATTTGTCGATGACGAGTGCTTCGCCTTCATGGGCGCGGTAGAAGGCATCGAGGGCGTTTTCGCGTTCGCTCCCAGGGATATGCCCCAGCACGGCGAGCGCGGCGATCTCGTCCGTCATGGTGGTCGCGCCTTCGCGCTGACGTGCGGCGAGAAGCGCGCCTTCGATCTTATCACCGGCGGCGAAAAGATCGAGCGCGGCATTGCGCAAAGCCCGCCGCCCTGCGGCAATGGCGTCCGGTGCATAGGGTCCCTCCGGGGCAAGCCGCGCGTAGGTCGCGAGCAATATTTCCTTGGCGTCTTGTCCGATATCCTTGCGCAGAGCTTCGCGGGCGAGATGGATTGCATCGGGGTCCACATCCTCGCCGATCTCGCGGGCGATGTCGGCCTCGCCCGGCAGGGTAATTGCCTGCGCGGTGTAAGCCGGATCGGCGCTTTTCTCAATGACGGCGGCGATCCCGGCGACAAACTCCTTGTCCCGATCTGGCACCTCTCCGGCGCGGATGCGTTCTACCGAGCGCAGGAGCAGGCGGGCGGCATAGGTCTGCGCCGCCTGCCAGCGGTTGAACCCGTCGCTGTCATGTGAAATGAGCGCAATGAGATCGGCCTCGCTTGCCGCGTAATCGAGCCGGACCGGCGCCGAGAACCCCCTGAGAAGGGAGGCAACCGGGCGGCTTGAAACGTCGCGAAAGACGATCCGCCGCCGCGTGGTTGAGAGCTCGATCACCCCGCGCGACAGTTCCGCCGCGCTTGCGCCATCTTGGGCCCCCGTGCGCAGTTCGACGTCGCCCCGGCCGGGAGCGACGAGGCCGAGGGCGATTGGAATGACAAAGGGCTCCTTCTTCTCCTGGCCGGGTGTTGGCTTGCAGGATTGGGAAAAATCGAGGGTGAAGGTTTTCCCCGCTTCGTCGTAGGACGCCGTGGCTTCGACGAGAGGGGTGCCCGCTTGGTTGTACCAACGCGAAAATTGCGTCAAATCCCGCGCCGACGTTTCGGCGAAACAGGAAATGAATTCCTCGATCGTCGCCGCCATTCCATCGTAAAGATCGAAATAGAGATCCATGCCTTTGCGAAAGGCATCGTCGCCGATGAGCACCTTCAGCATGCCGATGATTTCGGCGCCTTTTTCATAGATCGTGGCGGTGTAGAAGTTATTGATTTCAAGGTAAGTGTCCGGCCGAACGTTATGCGCGAGAGGCCCTGCGTCCTCCAGAAATTGTTGGGCGCGCAAGGTGCGCACATCATTGATGCGGCGCACCGGGGCCGAGCGCATATCGGCCGAAAACGCATGGTCGCGGAAAACGGTCAGACCTTCCTTGAGGCAGAGCTGAAACCAATCGCGGCAGGTGATTCGGTTGCCGGTCCAATTGTGAAAATATTCATGCGCGATTACCGCCTCGATCTGGGCATAATCGGTGTCCGTCGCGGTCGAAGGCGAAGCAAGAATATATTTGTCGTTAAAGATATTCAGTCCCTTGTTCTCCATCGCGCCCATGTTGAAATCGGAAACCGCCACGATATTGAAAACGTCGAGATCGTATTCGCGTCCATAGACCTCTTCGTCCCAGGCCATGGCCCGTTTCAAGGCGTCCATCGCATAGGCGGCGTAGTGTTCCTTGCCGTGTTCGACGTGGATGCCGAGCACGACCTTGCGTCCGGAGCGGGTAATGAAAATGTCGAAAATCGACCTGAGATCGCCGCCAACGAGTGCGAACAGATAGCAGGGCTTTGGAAAAGGATCGTGCCAAACCGCGAAATGACGCGGCGTTCCTTCGATTTTGCCCGAGGCGATCTTGTTGCCGTTCGAGAGCAGGAGAGGCGCCTCGGAAAAGTCCGCCTCCAGCCTCACCGTGTAGACGCTCAGCACGTCGGGACGGTCGAGAAAATAAGTGATGCGGCGAAAGCCTTCCGCCTCGCACTGCGTGCAATAGGCCGCGCCGGAGCGGTAGAGACCCATAAGGCGGGTGTTCGCCGCGGCATCGACTTCGGTCTCGATTTCAAGCACAAACGGGCGGTTAGGCGGGGCGTGCAACGTGAACTGATCCGGCGTCACAACGCCGTTCCACGCCTCCGCCGCGCGCAGATCGAGGTCAAGGCCATCGAGCGCGATTTTTTTCGCGGCGAGCCCATCGCCATCGAGAACGAGGGCGGCATTGGGGCGTCCCAACGGGTTCGGGCGGATGGCGAGACCGGCTGTGACTCGTGTCGCCGCCGGGTGAAGCTTGACATCGAGATCGACCTTGCCGATCAGATAATCGGGAACCCTATAGTCTTTAAGACGAACGGGTTCGGCGGCATCGGTACGCATGAAACCCTCTAGGCGAAAAGGGAAGGGGACACGCTCGCGCGCGGACGACAGCCGTGATCATAGGGTCAAGATTGGCGGGGCGCAAAGCGGAGATGCCCGGACGGCGATTGCCCTCGGCTGCGAAAGCCTGCTCTCGCTGCCTTTTCGCAAAGGAAATATAGGAATGGCCGGAACCATCGAAAAGTCTTTACTCGCGGTCGCCTTCTTCGCCCTGGCGCTCCCCCATGCGGGATGGGCGCATGGACCGTCGCGGCAGAAAATCACCGAGACAATCCAAATCGATGCGCCTCCAGCAAAGGTGTGGGCAGCAATCGCGGATTTTCACGATATGAGCTGGCTCCCCGGCGTCGCCAAGACCACCGGCGCAGGCGACAACGAGTCGGAGGTTGCCAAACGTCAGCTTACGTTCGACAGCGGCGCGACCATCGACGAAAGCCTCTACAAATACGACGCGGTGGAAATGAGCTATTCCTATCGCATCGACAAAGTCGACGTGAAGGTCCTGCCTGTGAACAATTATTTCTCGACGATCATTGTCCTCCCGGCCGAGGGCGGCAAAAGCTCCGTCGAATGGCGCGGCGCTTTTTACCGGGGCTATCCCAACAACGATCCGCCGCCGGAATTGAACGACGAGGCGGCGTTGCAGGCTGTCGGCAAAGTGTATCGCGCTGGTCTCGAAAACCTGAAAAAAAAGGTCGAGGCGGCCAAGTGAAAGGCGCGCGGGCGAGCGCTTGGCTTGCCGGACCGCGTCTGCGATCAACTGGTGTCAATCAAGGGCACAGGGGCCTTCCGCACATAAAAAGCCGCGCCGAGGTTCAAAACCCCGAGAGCGGCGAGGAGCACCGGCTCGCTCACGCCGAACATCCGGCTTTGCGGCCCGGCAGTCGCGAGTACCCCCAATGGTCTGTCCACATGGCGTTATGCCAAACGAGTTCTTGGCGCCCGCAGAGGAACTTTATCAGGCATACCATGACCTTCCCGCCCAGTCGCCGCCGTCGTGACCGCGCTAGTCTAATTCATGTTGTGTCATCGATCGAGCTGGCGTTGAAGGCCTATCAACGAGGCGAAAAGCGCGCTGGGTATCAGGGCCGGTAACTGTCGCGGGCGGAATCGATCAGACCACGGCTCGTGATCACGATCCAGCCGCGGCCGCGCCTTTCGATCGATTTCACCGTGCCGGCACCGGGAATGAGTTCTCCCGGCGCAACCTCCATCGAGCCGTGCGGACTCTCGACGACAGCGACCCCGGCGTAAACATCACGGACAACCCAGTTCGTGATCAATTGCGGCGTGTTCGCGGCCGGTGCAAGGCTTCCGAGCGGGCGGGGAACTCCCGGGGCGTTGGGATTTTGGGATGGATCGAACGCGTCGTGGCGCCCGCCTATTTTTCTTTGTCCATGCGCGTCTTCAAGCGGCGGCTTTGCCGGCGCAACGGCAATTTGCGCCGGTTTCCGAGCGGCTGCCGTTCCTGGTGCCGAGGAGGCGCCAAGTGATGCCGTAGCCTGTGGCGGCGCGATCTGGTGTTCAATGCGATCGAGCCGTTCGATAACTTGGGAAAGTATCGCCGTGGGGTCTCGCTGCATCTGTTCGACCTTACCCGCAAGCTCGGCGATCGAGGCGCCGGTTTCGGTCTTCACCGTTTCGAGACGCGTCTTCAGGTCTTCGAGCGCGGTGGCATCCGTCCCGGACTGGCTCTGCGCGGCACGCAAAGCCTCAACGTCGGCTTTGAGGGCTTGAATGTCATCGCCCATTTTTTGCGCCGTGCGGAGCATCTCGGTACGCTGCACGCGCTCTTGCGACACGACAGCCGGGGCGGGCGGCGGGTTGAGGGCGTTAAACGGCCACTGATCACCGTAGAAATATGACCCCGCCGCCCCCGCCAAACCAAAAAGGCAAGCTGCCAGGGCCGCGTACGAACTATAGGCGAAGAGCTGTTTGAAACGCGGTTTCACTCTTCGCGGAGCGGCGGCAAAGTGGTCTGTTCCGCTCGGTCGAATTTGCTCTGTTCCATGCGGCGTAATTTCCTCGACGGGGGAGGACGATAGCGGGATGGCCTTGACGAGGATACTCGATGGCGAAGCAGGAATTGCCGGCGGGACAGCTGCGCCCTGTGCCAGCAGGACGATGATTTTGGGTATTGCATCGCCCAAAATGGTTCTGGCGAAGCTTTGGTTTACATCGACTTTATTGGCAATCTCGCTAATAACGTCGCTGCCTAGCGCTTGCTCTACCTCGTGCCCCGAAAGAGGCACGGGCTCAGGTCCTGACCAGGAACCAACTTCGACGGCGAACCCGGCGGCCTTGAACCTATCGAGGAAGCCGTCCATACCGCCAGGCTGTCCAGAGATCAGGCCGAGTGTCTCGTGAACAAGCGGGCCGGCCTTAGCCCCGAGACAATATCGCGAGTCGATTTCCTGAATGAGCTCGTCAAAGGTCGCCATCTTACCTCGTCTCCTTCTCGAAAAAAGCGCCGCCAGAAGCACCAAATAGCCGAGAATGTCCCGCGTGCGAGTCTGCGCGCAATGCCGGTCTCAGCCTCGTCGCGTGGATGTTTGATCCATGTTGTATCGAGCCATTCAAAAATAGCATTTTCATGTCGTCATCCCCGCACGGGCTAGCCGTTGCCGATGCGGGGTGAAAGTCGCTTTATGCGAATCTGCGCCGCACAATCCACTTGTACCGAGAAAGGGTGGCTCCGTTTCAAAACAGTGTACTCCGAATATTCCCCATACCGAGGTTTGCGCCCCGGAACGAGGCTGTCAGGCCGCGAATTGCGCCGCGGACTTCCGCACATAAAAAGCCACGCCGAGATTCAAAACCCCAAGACCGGCGAGGAGCACCGGCTCGGTCACGCCGACGCTCCGGCTTTGCAGCACGGCGGTCGCGAACGCCCCCAAAACCATGAAAGCCGAGTTCAAAATATTCACGCCGCCGACAATCCTGGCGCGTCTTTCCTTCGGAGCATCCGCCTGGATCGCGGTAAACAAGGGGACGACGAAAAGCGCGCCGGAGCTGGCGAGGCCCACGACATCGCAGGCGATGCGGATACCGGCCACTGACGAAAAGAATTCGGAGAGCCCCACGTCCGCCGTCGCCACCGGAAGGAAGAATGTGGCCGCGCCAAGATCGATCAGAAAAGCCGCCAAACCGAGGGCGGCGAAAGGGACCGGCTTCAAATAAATGCGCCCGCGCGCGATCACCGCCGCGGCAATCGCGCCGGTCCCGATGCCGAGCGCGAACAACGCGGTCAACGCCGTTTCGACCTCAATGCCGCCGCCGGTCTTGTTGCGGACCAAGACCGGCACTAGCGAAATGGCCACGGCGCCGCTCATCCAGAACCAGGAGACCGCCACGCTCCTTGTCCAGAGGATTGGATCGTGCGCGATTTCGCGAAGGAACGCCCATGTCGAGGCGAAGACATTGACGTTCGCGCGAAGATCGGGCGCGGCGCGCCTTACCGGGGGAATAAAGAGACTAGCGCCGAAGCAGGCGATGGCGATTGCCACAAGCTGCAGGACGGTACCTTCCGGCCTGCGTCCCATGACGGACAGGCCGCCCGCGATCAGGCCCAAAAAGATGGCGATGAATGTGGCCGCCTCGACGAGGGCATTGCCGGCAAGGAGTTCCTCTTTCGCCAGAAGGTCGGGAAGGATCCCGTATTTGACCGGGCCGAACAAAGCCGAGATGACTCCGAGCCCAAACAGCGCAGTAAAAAGTAGCGGCAAGGAGGAAAGCCATAGACCCGCGGCCGCGACAAGCTGGACCCCTAGTTCAGCTAGTTTGAGCCGCCGCGCGATCCAAGCTTTGTCATGCGCATCCGCCATTTCTCCGCCAAGCCCCGAGAGGAAAAGCGAGGGAGCCATGAAAGTGCCAAGCGCGAGGGTGATCAACGGGCCAGCCTCCGTTTCGCCGAGCCGGAACAGGATCAGCGTGGCGAACATGTTGCGCACGAAATTATCGTTGAAGACGGAAAAAAACTGGCACCAGAACAAACCCGCGAAGCGGCGCGCCCGCAACAAGGAGGCGAGCATGGCAAAGGGCGGGAGCGAAGCGGGGGGATCTTCGCTCATGCGCGCAACGGCTCGGCGTGGCCGACGATTCTGACGATGCCCGTGAAGGCGGCGCGCATTTTCCGGTCGAGCTCGTCGACGCGTTCATGCACTTCATCGACGCTGAGGTAAGGGCTGACCCGGCAATGGTAATTGACGACCAAACCATCCGGCGTTGTCCTCACCCTGACGCCGTGCACATCCCGAATTGGTCCCGTTCCGGATACCATTTTCGCGAGTGCACGAGCGATTTCCGCGCGTGTCGCCGGCGGCGCGTCGTGGCCTCGCAACGGGCGAGGCTCCAGCGGCTCGATGTGGGTCTCGACTTCAATGCCGGGGCCGAGTTCGCGGCCGACCTCGCTCTCCAGACCGGAGACGATCTCATGCGCACTGCCATGGGTCATGCGGCCGTCGAGTTCGACGTCGAAACTGATCGCGGTCCGCCCCTCGATTTCCTGCATGGTCACGTGATGAACCGGAACGCGGCGTTTGGCGGCGATCAGAAGAACGCGTTCGAGAATCGTTTCGTCGTCGAGGGCGATCGGCTGCGCCGCGACCGTGACGGCGACTTCGGGATGCTGGGCGGCGATCGCGGCCGCAACATTCGCTTCGATCGCGGCGGCTTTTTCAAGCGGCAAGGTCCGCGACACGGTGATCGCGATTTCGCCGAACACCTCGGCTCCGGCCGGACGCAGCCGGAGCGTCTCTACCTTGACCACGCCCGGAACGGACTGCGCGAGCGACCTGATTTGCGAGGCAAGGCCCTTCGGCGCCGCGTCAACGAGCGTATTGACGGTGCGCCGGCCGATCTTGAGGCCCGCCACTGCGATGAAAAGTGCAAGCCCCAAGGCCGCCAGGGCGTCGCCTTGCGGATAGCCGTAACGCGCGGCGGCGATCCCGCAGAGCGCCAGGGCGGAGCTGACGATATCGCTCGAAAAATGCAACGCGTCGGCGGCGAGCGCGTCGCTTTTCGTCGTCGCGGCGATCCGTTTCAGCGAACGCCAACGCACCAAATCGACGATGATCGAGACGATCAAAACCCCAAAAACGAAAGGATTGGCCTCGATTATTGTGTCGTTGCCCGTAAGCCGCTTAATCGCCTCGATCAGGATAAAAACGGCAAGCGCGAACAAGAACCCGGTTTCGACCAGGGCGGCCAATGCCTCGACCTTGGCATGGCCGAATTGATGCTCCTCGTCGGCGGGCTTGTTCGCGATCCGTATCGCGAAATAGGTGAGGGCGGTGGTTGCCACATCGGCGAGATTATGGCCAGCCTCGGAGAGGACCGCGAGCGAGCCCGAGGCAAGCCCGGCGGCGAATTTTGCCGCCGTCATCAACGCGCTCACCGCGATCGAGGCAAGCGCCGCCCTCTCCTTCAGCCGGTTGGCCTCGTCCATCGACGCTTCCCGTTCTGCGGCCACGGAAGTCCCACTTATCGGACGTTCAACTCAAGCACAAGTTAATAGGCGGCGCGGCAAGGCCGCGCGTCAATGCTATATACCATGGCAAACGAAGGGTACGCGTTTGGTTGCACGACGCCCGGCCTCGACCGCCGGCATAGGGTGAAGGAGGAAGATCATGGAATATTTGCATACGATGGTCCGCGTCGCGGATCTTAAGCAGTCGCTCGATTTCTACGTCAATAAGCTCGGGCTCGTCGAGACGCGGCGAATCGACAACGATGCTGGCCGTTACACGCTCGTGTATCTCGCCGCGCCGGGTGACATGGACCGCGCCGCGATATTTAAGTCGCCGCTCATCGAACTGACCCATAATTGGGACAAGGAAATCTATGCTGGCGGCCGCAACTTCGGTCATCTAGCATTCGCCGTCGAGGATATTTACGCAATATGCGACAGGCTCATGAAGGCCGGCCTCACCATCAACCGGCCGCCGCGCGATGGCGCGATGGCCTTTATCCGCTCGCCGGACAATATTTCAATCGAGCTTTTGCAACAGGGCGCGCCCTTGCCGAAGCGCGAGCCTTGGGCGTCCATGCCCAACACCGGGGTTTGGTAGGGTTCCGCCGCCATGCAGCGTGGCGTTCGCACGGATAGCGCCTCTACACACTCGTCTGCGCGATCCGGCGAGCGGGCGGGCGGAGCTGCATCGGCTTTTTGCGGAGAGTCGAATTTTCGGATACGCGATCGCGCCATTGCCGCGCTATTGCTGGACGTCGATACGGGGGGAAGCTCAGCCGCTGCTCCCTCTTCACTGAGCTCTCCTAACCGTCTACACTGCGCTCAAGCCTGTTTCAAAAGCCGCCTCCTAAGGATGAGGACAAAGGTTCTACGCAGTTATTGAAACAGGCTCTAGACCGGTGAATAGCAGGCTTGCCACATGTTAGAGAGAGACAAAGCGATCATCCGTTACCTCAAAAGCCGCCAAGGCATCATCGGCATTAGTCTTGGCTTGACGGTTGGCGGCATCGTTTTCATTATTCTAACGGACCGCTATGAGCTCAGCTGGTTCGTTGCCCTCGCCCAATTGCCTTGGGTCGAGCATTGGCTTCGGCGCAACAAAAAATGACCCCGTTGGCGCAAGCCAACGATCTATCGGCGCTTGTTAATCCGTCACCTCCTTCTGCCGGTAGCCGAGCCTATCGTTCAGCAGTTCGATAAGCCGCGCCGCCGCTTCCGGAATCGCCGTGCCCGGGGGAAAAATCGCCGCCACGCCCGCCTCGCGCAGCGCGTCGAAATCTTGCGCCGGAATGACGCCGCCCACGACAATCATGATGTTCGCGTCGCCTTCCCGCGCAAGCGCCGCGCGCAATTGCGGCACGAAAGTCAGATGCCCGGCGGCAAGCGACGAAACACCGACGATGTGGACATTATTTTCAATCGCTTGCCGCGCGGCTTCCCCGGGCGTCGCGAACAGCGGCCCGATTTCGACTTCGAAGCCAAGGTCGGCGAACGCGGAAGCGATGACTTTCTGGCCGCGATCATGCCCGTCCTGGCCGACTTTCGCGACAAGGATGCGCGGACGCCGCCCTTCGTTTTCGGCAAAGGCCTCGACCAAACCTTTGACCCGCATGATGGCCTGCGAGCTGGAGTCCGATTCCCTCGCATATACGCCGGAAACCGCCGCGAGCCCCGCGCGATGGCGGCCAAACACTTTTTCGAGCGCGAATGATATTTCGCCGACCGTCGCCTTGGCCCGCGCGGCCTCGACCGCGAGCGCCAAAAGATTGGCGTTTCCGCGCGCGCCTTCCGTCAAGGCATTTAGCGCGCCCTGAACTTGGCAGGGGTCCCGCGCAGCCCTCAAAGCTTCGAGCCGTGCGATCTGCCGCGCGCGAACAGCCGCCGTATCGACTTTCAAAATCTGGATGTTCTCCCCGGTCTCCGGTTTGAATCTATTGACCCCGATCACAGTTTCGATCCCGCTGTCGATGCGCGCCTGGGTCTTTGTGGCCGCTTCCTCGACGCGGAGTTTCGGGATGCCCATCTCGATAGCCTTCGCCATGCCGCCGATCGCTTCGATCTCCTCGATATGCGCCAAAGCCCGGTTGGCGAGGGCGGTGGTGAGGCTTTCGACGTAGTAGGAGCCACCCCACGGATCTATGACGCGCGTGGTGCCGCTTTCCTGTTGCAGGAAAAGCTGGGTATTGCGCGCGACGCGGGCCGAGAAATCGCTGGGCAGCGCCAACGCCTCGTCGAGCGCGTTGGTATGCAAGGATTGGGTTTGGCCTTGCGTCGCCGCCATCGCCTCGATTTGCGTGCGCACGATATTGTTGAAAACATCCCGCGCGGCGAGCGACCAGCCGGATGTTTGTGTGTGTGTGCGCAGGACGAGGCATTTTTCGTTAGCCGGATGAAAGCCTTGCATGAGCTTCGCCCAGAGGAGGCGGGCGGCGCGCAGTTTCGCCACCTCCATGAAAAAATTCATGGAAACGCCGAAGAAAAACGACAGCCTCGGCGCGAAGTGATCGATCTTAAGACCGCCCGCCAGTCCGGCGCGGACATATTCGAGCCCATCGGCCAGCGTGTAGCCAAGTTCGAGGTCGGCGGTCGCGCCCGCCTCCTGCATGTGATAGCCGGAGATCGAGATCGAATTGAATTTCGGCATGTGCCGCGCCGTAAAGGCAAGAATGTCGGAAACGATCCGCAGCGATGGTACCGGCGAATAGATGTACGTGTTGCGCACCATGAATTCCTTGAGGATATCGTTCTGAATCGTCCCTGCGAGCTTGGCGGGCGGCACGTCTTGCTCCTCGGCCGCCACGATATAGAGCGCGAGCACCGGCAAAACCGCGCCGCTCATTGTCATCGACACGGATATCTCGTCGAGCGGTATTCCTGAAAAAAGGCTCCGCATGTCGTCAATCGAATCGATTGCGACGCCGGCCATGCCGACGTCCGCAGCAACGCGCGGATGATCCGAATCATAGCCACGATGGGTCGGAAGGTCGAAAGCAACCGAAAGCCCCTTTTGCCCGGCGGCGAGATTGCGGCGGTAGAAGGCATTCGACTCTTCGGCGCTCGAGTAGCCCGCATATTGCCGGATGGTCCAAGAACGCTCGACATACATCGCGGGGTAGGGGCCGCGCACATAAGGCGCGATGCCGGGGAAACTATCGAGGCAATCGAGCCCGGCGATGTCGCTTGCGCGGTAGACCGACGCGACGCCTATGCCCTCGGGGGTTAGCCAGGGCCGCGCGGGGACATCCTCGCATTGGATCGCCGCCGGAGCAAACGGCAGCTTGGAAAAATCGGGAACGCGGCTCATGGGGCAGCCTTCGCGGCGCCAATCATACCCCCTGAGTGGTGTTTGGCCGCGCGAGCCGACCATCTTATGCGCCAACCGCATGTTGTGGAACCACCTCAAGGACAGCCGGACGCGGAGTCACCCCACTCGGCGCAGCGATTGAAGTAGGGCGTCCGCCTGGCTTTATTGCATTCCCGCAAGGAACACGGCTCCAGACCGCGCAACGATACAATCCGGCGCCGCCGGCGCCCAGTCCCGATCCCGCCGGTCCCCTTTGGAAAGAGGCCAGAACCTCTTGTTTTCCGGTGGGTTCGCGCGATTTGTGGAATTAGCGAGAGCGCGGCAAGCCTGATTGCCTTAGCGGCCAGTCAGCCCTGCCTTGTGGCCTGCCAAGAACCGGCGCATTGCATCGTCTTTGACGACCAGGTGCCCGAGCCAGACCCCATTGCGAGCTTTCCGATAACCTTGGCGACCTGGCCGAAGCGCCGGAACGCCAAGTCCACAATGCCGCGTTGATTGATCTGGCCGGAGGCTGCCATTGGCGTGTCCCCCGCTGAGCTGACGCGCCCGCCGGATACCGCGATCATCCAATGATAGTCCCTGTTGCAGCTTCCCTGTTGCGTGACGATATTCACTGCGTAAATGCCATCGTGATTTAGCCGCATCGCGACCCCGTCTTGCGCCTGCGCCGCGCTGATCGCCGCAGCGCCCATGAGCACGGCGGCGAGACTTGAATTTCCTCCCGGCGTCATCTTATTCCCCTCTCCAGATTATGTGCCTCCTAGCTCTGCCGTTCTCTAAGAGCCACAGCGAGCGTATCTTCGAGAATAGCCAGGGTATCGCTACCAGCGCAAATCAATTCTGCAACCCCAGCCTCAAGCAAAGCCGTTTCTGCCACTTCTGGCTCGCGACCCGCGAGGTAAATGCGCGCCGCTCCCGCTTCGCGCAGCCGCCTGGCCGCGTCGATCAATGCGTCCGTAGAAACCATCGCCGGCGCGCAAATACAAGCGATCTTACAGCCCGAAGCGCGGAACGCATCGGCCGCCTCTTGCGGCGTCTCGAATCCCTCATTGCTCGCAGCCTCAATCCCCGCCGCCGCGAAAAAATTCGCGGCGTATGCCGAGGCCGTCGCGAAGCCTTGCGGCCTCCCGAGATTTGCGAGAAATATTTTCGGCCGCTGTCCGGTTTTGCGGAATTGCTCTTCCGAAGCCGCGCGCAAGCTCTCGTAAGGTTCCGCGTCGCGCCGCGAGGGCAGGGGAACGCAGTCTCCCGCCGCGGGGCTCTCATTGACCCTGGCGGGAGCTGGTTCGAGCACGTCGACCGGCGCCTCGCCAAGAAGAGGAAATGTGCTCGTCCCGGTGATCGCAAGGGTGCGTTGCGCGATGGCGTCGCGCCGCGCGGCCGCCGCCGCGGCGATCTCCCTTTGCGGCACGCCCGCTCGAAGACTTGCGATCATGCCGCCTTGCGCCTCGAATTTTTGGAATAGGCTCCACGCGCGCGCGCAGAGTTCTTCCGTCAAGGCCTCGAAACTTCCGGCGCCGGCCGCTGGATCGGCGACTTTCGCAAGCTTCGCCTCATGGATCAAAATAAGCTGCGTGTTGCGCGCGATGCGCCGCGCGAAATTGTCAGGAAGGCCGAGCGTCAAAGTGAAGGGCAAGACGGTGATCGCGTCCGCGCCATCCACGCCCGCGCAAAATACGGCCATTGTCGTGCGTAAGATATTCACGAACGGATCATATTTCGTCATCATCCGGAAAGCGGTCTCGGCATGGACGCGCGTGGGTTTCGGCGTCAGGCCGCAGGCTGACTCAACGCCCGCCCAGAGAAGTCGCAAGGCGCGGAATTTGGCGAGAGACAAAAATTCATCGGCGTCGGCGGCGAGAAGAAACGCGATCTCGCTCCGCGTATCTTCAAGCGAAAGACCATTGGCTTCAAGCAGCCGGAGATATTCAACAGCCGTGGCAATGACGCACCCAAGTTCTTGTGCTTCCCCCGCGCCTGCTTCGTGATAAGGCCTCCCATCGGCGAGAAGCAGGTGCCCAGCGAAGCCCGCGTCGCGCAAGAGTTTGTGCATCTCCGCTGTGCCGCATCCGGGGGGCAAAACGCCCGTCCGCGCGAGATGCCCAACCGGATCATGGCCGAAATCCACATCGAGCGAAGCCGAAGTCAACCGGCGGTTTCGCACCATCGAAGCAAACGTGGGCGCGAGGTCGAGGGCGCGCGCGCCGGCATCGAGGCGAAGCAATATGAGATCGAGATCAATCCCGGCAAGCGCGGCGTCAAGATCGCGCTCGCCCTCGATGCGCACGCCAAAGCCCCGCGCCGCGTCCGCTTGCGAAATGGTGAGAGTCAGCGCATCGGCGCCCCCAATGAGGTCCGCGCGGGCCATCGCGTTGGCTGTCTCGGGCTCGGGATGATCCATCCGTTGCGAGATTTTCCAGGCGCCAGGCTTTTGCCGCAGCGCGCACCTGCCTTCGCTCGTGACGCGCGGATAAAGCGGCGCGATCTTCAAGGCTTCGAATGTCGTCGAGACAAGGCTTTCAAAAGGCCGGCCGTCGAGCACGCGTTCGACGCGCGCCCGCCACTCCGCCTCGCTGGCGGGCGGCAAAGTCTCAGCAATCCCAACCATACGCGCTCTCTGTTATCATGTATTTGAGATCGAGTCGCGAGCGCGCGCTCGCAGCCGAGCGCTTTGGATAATATTCGAAGACGTAGCTCATTGGCTACTCTTCGAGAAATACTCTCCCAAGGTTCCTAGTGGAGCAAATCTAACATTTGAGTCCCTATTGGGATTCCCCAGAGTTGCGGCATGTGCGAGTCTGCGCGATGCGCGCAGGAAAATCCATCACCGTTTCGTTGGCCGATCGGCGTCGGCTTGAAAATCTCATCGACGATCGCAATGTCGCGCAGAAGTACGTGTGGCGAGCCGAGATTGTTCTCTTCACGGCCGATGGGGCCGGCACGAACGAGATCATGCGACGAACCTGCAAGTCCAAGACTTGCGTTTGGCGCCGGCAGGAACGCTTCTTGGAAGAAGGGTTCGAGGGTCTG
>PEFW01000119.1 GCA_002890675.1 Candidatus Methylaffinis lahnbergensis | reverse complement strand
TTTTCCGCCGGTTCCTTCACCGGCCCGGATCTCTGTCTCATCTTCGCTCCTTGAAAGGCTACGATGAGCCAGAAATCCTCCCTTCTTCAACCCGCCCAATCTGTCTCATAGGCGCTGACGCTGGACACAAGGCCTCAGCCTTCGTCCCATCATTAATAAGGACGTACACGTGCCAGCCACCCTCGCCGAAACGCTGGCCTGTCGTGGCATCGTAAATGCCGGCGCTCGTTGAACGGCGCGCGATGTAACCGATCTTTTCGAACCCCGGCCAGATGACCTTCAGCGCGCCGAAGAAGCCGCCAAGCTCGTCGAGCCGGGCTTTGTTCTCCGCCGTCATGCCTTTCGTGTCGAAGTCGAGGAGAAGGACCGCCGGCTTGCCTTTCGCGAAGATGAGATTATCGCCGGTCCTGGAGGCATATCCTGGTCGACAACACTCAGGCGATTTCTTCGTGACGAGATGAATGGCTTCGGGCAGCTCAGGGGTCATGCGCCCGAGCGCGAGAGCCGTATTGCCGGGGAAGAGCGGAAGCCCGCGCCCGAGATCGCGCCAATCCGGCAAGGGGACTCGGGCCATGACGCCGGTCGCCATCTTGCAATAACGGCTATCGGAAAAAATGCCCGTGTGATCGGCGTTCCAATGAACCTTCTTGGTGAGATCGCCACCGTCTTTGGTAAATAGGCTGATCTCGATTGCCACCGCCTCGCATGCCGTCCCAACTGGCTCGATGGGCTCGCCTGATGGGAAGGCGACGACCGTCCCCGTCGCGCGGAAGACAATGACGTCGTCGAGGGGCTCTTCGACACGCTCGTCATTTTCGTTCAAATATGCGACGAGTCGCTGTATTTTTTGGGAGTTTTTTACTATATTGTCTTGAACCATCGAGCTTCCTCCTCGTTTGGTTTTATGGAATGAGAGTTGTGGGCCGCGCGTCGAGAGAATGCGCGGCCTTCACTTTGTTCACACGACGCCGAGCCCAAGCAGGGCGACGGCGGCCACGCGGGCGGCTATCTTCCTTTCCAAAATCGCAGCGCGTTGGCAGTAGGCGTCGAGCGTGGTCCGTTCCTTTCGTAGCATGGCTTCATCCAGCGCGTCCGTGTATGTGAAAACTTGACGGAAGGTGACGACATGAACATGCAGATAAAGATCACGCCGCATGTCTGGGTCGAATGGCATCATTTTAGTTTTCCCGCGCGCATGAGACCGGCGATGCCGATCAAAGCGGCATCGCTGCGGCCGTTGTCTATCTTGCGCTTGAACCATTCCGCATGTTGCGGCCACCGTGCAATCGCCATGCTGCGACTTGCATCCTTGTTCGTGCCGCATGACAGGCCCACGGCGCGTTTCCAGGAGGGTGGCGTGAGAAAAGTAGTGGGTATGCGGCATGAACCGAGGCAACCTTCAACAATGCCTCTACAGCGGCCAAACGCAAAAGCCCCCACAGCACCTTCGCCCGGCCGCGCGGAGATATATTCGACATAGGCGTGTTCGATGGCTGGTTCGTCGCGCAAGATGCTATGCAGTAGCACTGCATTGATGGTGCGCCGGTTCTTGGCGCCATCGGCGAGGCAAGGCATGTCATAAACGACGATCAAGGTGCCCGCCTCGTCGATCACGGCGATGGCGCTGGAAATGCCGACATCGACGCCAAGGAATCGGCGGCCGGACGCGCCCGGCGCGAGCGTGTTCATAGCTCGAGGGCCCTAGCGGTGCTGAGGGCGTTTTGGAGCAGATCCGCGAAGCCTTTAACCAGTTCCCAGTTTCTGGGGTCGTCTGGCCAGAACCTCCTGTCCCGCGCTTTGTTATAAATGCGATCGAGCATCGCGATCAGCGCCGCGGGCGTGGGCAGGACATCGTTGTCACCGACACCGTTATTCCAGGCATCGAGCCGCCGCTGTGCTTGCTCCAGGTCCGCCCGTAGTTGGCGATTTTCCTCTTGTAAGGCGAGGAAGTCCGCTATGGACTCGGCTGGTTCCGCTTTTGCCACGACTGGTAAGGGCACATTGTCAGGCACATTGGCGGATGACTCAGTCGGGACTATCTTCGAGCGCGGCGCTTTCTTCGTGCGCGGCGCCTTCGCCGCCGGGGCGTGAGCGCCCGTTTTGTCGAGGCTATGCTCTAAGCGTTTTCGCGTCTCGGTCACGTGCGCTTCAAAAACCGACTCTGGCAGGGCGGCTAGTTTTTGCCAACGGCTCGATTGCGGCTTCGTGACGCCGAGATCGCAAAGTTTCGGAAGTTTCGCGCAGGAACTTTCGCTATCGCCTCCCCGGGGTCGGCGCTCACCACTCTCTGCCATCTTCCGGAATATTTCGCCGCCCCGCCGTCCGGCGCGGAGCCGAAGGTCGGTGGCATATCCAATCAGTTGCCCGTCCTTGGCCTGTCGGGCGTATTCCTGGAGCGCCGCGGCCTTATCGTGGATGTCCTTGACCTCGTCGACACGATAGGCCTCTGCCAAAGCGGCGCGCGCGGCGTCATAGCGCGCCAGCTGCAGGGGTATCGCCGCGTGTTCAACGATCGCCTCACCTTCCTGGTTATCGGCGGTCATGAAGTTTCTCTCCGGCGGTAGTAGGTCCGCCGCGACAGGACGGCGATTTCCCGAGGCTTCGGACCCAGCTTCGGCGGCCGGCCGCGTGGCTTGCCGGTCGGGACGTATGGCTTTGCGACCATCGCGCTTTAGTTTTTCACCCGCTGCGGAGATTTTAGTCATGATCGGCGCGCCTTCCCCATGACGACACCTCTGAATCGGCGAGCAAGACTCCGTATTGCTTGTCCGAAAGCACCAGGAAAGTGGAGGCGAGCGCGGCTTCTCTGGCGGCGCGGGCGCGTTGTTTTGTCTCGGTCCAGGCGCTGGTCATGACCGCACCTGCTCGTGGCCGGTCATGCGCCCCGTGGTTTCACGAATAAGCGGATGCCGTTCTTGCGAAAGCAACCATGCTTGTAAGGTATCGCGTCGATACCAAACCGTTTTCCCGATATTCGTGTAAGGTGGGCCGGTGCACATACGCCGCCACCGTTGCAGGATGCGGATGCCTTTGCCGATTTGCGCGGCAGTGTCGGCTTCGGACAGATAACCGTTGAGCAAGCCGGGAGTCGGCGGGGGAGAAGGGGCTAGAGCCATGATCGCGACTTCCACAAGGTCACGAGGCGCGCGTGAAATTTGCGCGCCAAGGGACGGTGTTAAAAAGGAAGAAGCGGGAACATGGGTCCGGTTCGCGATCCACCCTTGGGGTGGGCTCCGGTGCACTAGACCTCATGGGGTCCGGGACACATCACGCTGCCAAATAACTTAATCGCTTGGCGTTCCGCGTCAAGGCTTGAAATTATGCCTTATGTGCGATGCAAGAGAGTAATTTTGGTAGCATCTGTTATCCCTTTTTCCGACACGACCTAGCGCGCCGCGCAAACGCGATCGTGTGGGAGCAAAAGCTCGACCGGAGACGTTCTCACATTATGAACCGGCCGCGATGCGCATAGCCTTTATTTTCCTGGAAGCTGAAGTTTTTCCGAAAAATTTTCTATATTAGGCATGCCCCGCCGCCCTGCCCGCGTCACGCAAGCCGATATTGCCCGAGCCATTCGCGCTGTCGAACAGGCTGGCTCGCCGCGAACGGTCGAGATCACACCTGATGGCACAATAAAGCTTGTGCCAGTTGAACCAACTAAGCCAGAGGTTGCTAAAAAGCGCGAGATTATCCTTTAATGGAATTCATGCCGCGACCGCGCCCACCATTTCTTCACCGAGAGATCACCCGCCACGGTGCGATCACTTGGTATTTTAGACTTGGCAAAGGTCCACGCATCCGTATCCGCGGCGAGTTTGGGTCTACTGAATTTTTGGCCTCTTATCGCGCCGCTTGGACAGGCGAGTCGACGCCCCAAGAGGGCCCCAGGATGGCCGTCGAGTCACTGGCGTGGCTCATTGCTCGCTATCGCGAGTCCAGGGCGTGGACGGCGCTCGCACCGGCCACCCGGCGCCAACGGGAATTGGTCTTCAAGAAGGTCGCGGCCACCGCCGGGGCTGAGGCGTATACGAATGTCACGCGCCAGACCGTAATGGCCGGCCTCGATCGGCGCGGCGCTACACCCTTTGCCGCCAAAACCTTTTTGAAAGCCTTACGCGGTTTATTTCGTTGGGCCGCGGAAAACTCGCTCATTGAACGAGACCCCACCGAAGGTGTCCGCATCCCCCTCCCGCGCACAGATGGTTTCCATTCGTGGACGGAAGACGAAATCGCGCATTTTGAGGCACGCTGGCCGATCGGCACGCGCGAACGGTTGGCGCTGACGATCTTGCTCTATACCGGGTTGCGGCGCGGTGATGCCGTAAGGCTCGGGCGCCAGCACATCAAGGACGGGATCATCACCTTGCGCGCGGGCAAGACGGGCACACAAATCATCATCCCGGTCTTGCCGGAGCTGGCTGCGATTATCAACGCAAGTCGAACTGGCGACCTCGCCTTTATAGCCGGGGAACGTGGTCGGCCCATGACCAAGGAGTCTTTTGGGAATTGGTTTCGCGGTGCCTGCCAAGCGGCAAGCGTGCCGGGATCTGCGCATGGATTGCGCAAGGCGGGGGCTACGCGCGCGGCCGAAAACGGCGCGACGGTGGCACAGCTCGAAGCCATTTACGGCTGGACAGGAGGAAAGATGGCGTCGCTATACACGCGACAAGCGGATCGCGCCAAGCTAGCGCGCGAGGCTATGGGGAAGCTGGGGAGGGGGAAAACATGAACAGCTATACCCGCACCTGACACTAGGTTCGGGGATCTCTAGAGGGGCAGAAGGGCGAAATGGCGACCCCGGCAGGGCTCGAACCTGCGACCTGCCGCTTAGAAGGCGGCTGCTCTATCCAACTGAGCTACGGGGCCCGCCGCGCCTTGCGCCGAAGCGGTGAATTCGGCAGCGTTCTTTTAACTTAGATAACATTAGTTTACAGATCTATCTTCAGGTCAAATCTGACAGATAAAGCTGCGTCAATGGGTCCATTGGTCGAGACGGGTCGATCTGAAATTGTCGGAATAGCGTATTATTTTCCGGGGCGCTGGCTTGGAGTCCTCGACCCGGTAGCTCAAGCCGTTTTTTCCGGCATAAGCGATCGCTTCTTCCTTGGTCGCGAAATTCAATCGCACTTGGCTCGTCATATCGCCCGAACTCGTCCAGCCCATCAACGGGTCAATCTGGCGCGGCGCCGCGGGTTCGAATTCCAAGACCCAAAGCTTGGCCCGGGCAATGCCAGATTGGGTTGTGGTCCGGCATGGGCGGTAAATCCGTGCGGTCATTTCATTTCATCTCGTGTTCGCGCAGGTTGGCGTTTACGCGGACCTTAGACGGCGTTATTCCCACTTGGGTGAGCTGTCGCGAGCCAGGCCGCGGTGACATTGGTCGGGGCAGGAGTAGAACAAAATAGTAATATCAATGCCGTGTTTTGTAAAACCGCCGATAAGGGCATTGTTGAAAGCAAAAGAGCTTCCGGGGATTGTCAAACCGCGAGGCCGGCATGCCCCCGAACGTGAAAGGACCGCCCCCTGGCGTGGGGGCGGCCCCGGAATTTTGTCATGCGACCCAGCCTGACGATCCCCGGATAGCACCAAGCGCCACCCCCCCGCAAGCTGAAATTTCTCGCCCCGTGCGCCCCCCGCGACCACGGCGAATCGATGTCAGGATCACCGCCGCCGATGGCCGCTCGCCGATCGGCCGCAGCCGGCACTTTCGTCTTTCCGATTTCGGCCTTGAGCGGCTGATCGCCGTCGCCATGCGAGTGGAGGCACGGCGGTGACGGCGCTCCCCCTTGCCTCGATCAAGATCGGCTCTCGCGCGCCATGAGCGACGTCGAAGATTTCTCGCCGCTATCCGATGAGGAAATAGCTGACATCGAACGGGCCCGGCGCCTCATCGCGGATGAAGAATGGAAGGCGGCCTACCGCAAGGGCTGGCGGGAAAGGAACGGGCCACGGAAAAGGCCGCCGCCGCCCTCCCCGCCGCCGGCCCTCGCCTTGACCGCCCACTTCGCGGCTTATCGGCGGCATAAGGGAGCTCGACACGGCGGCAAGAGAGCAGCGCATAAGGCGCGCTTGTCTCCGCCTGAATAAGGGGGGCCGCCCGTGACATACGATGACTGGGCTCCGTCGGGGCTCTCTCACGAGGAATGGATGGAGGCGCAGCGGCGCGTAAAGCTCTTTCGTTCGTGAGAAGAATCGGGAGCTAGAACCCGGAATCATTGGTCCGCGAAACGTGCTTTGAGGCGCTTTTGATGGACTTTGGATTTGGTCCAGGCGAAGGCCTTGGCATTTTCGTTATAGGCCTCGATGAAGGCATCGATGTGCTCCCTGAGTTGTTTGACCGAGGTGAATGACGCGTCCTTGAGCGAGTTGCCTTGCAAGATCGAGAACCAGATCTCGACTTGATTGAGCCAGGAAGCACGGGTTGCCGCGAAACAGTTGACCATAGCGCGCACCAGCGACAATCGTGAGGGTGGGCGCTGCAGGGATTGAAACCCGCTCT
>PEFW01000118.1 GCA_002890675.1 Candidatus Methylaffinis lahnbergensis | reverse complement strand
GACTCACCGAAGATCGCCTCGAATGCACATTCGCGCTGAATCACATGGCGTATTTTGTTATCACCGAGGGGCTGCGCGAACGGCTCCTGGCCTCCGCGCCGGCGCGCATCGTCAGCACAGCTTCGGCCGCGCATCAGGGAGCCAAACTCGATTTCGACGATCTGCAATTGGCCAAAGGTTTTGGACCCATGAAAGCCTATGGCCGCTCAAAACTTTGCAACATTCTTTTCACCCGCGAACTCGCCCGCCGACTCCACAGCATGGGGGTCACCGCCTGCCTGCATCCCGGCTTCGTCGCCACGCGCTTCGGCGACCAAAGCGGCGGCGTGATCTCGCGCTTCGTTGGGCTCGCCAAGCTCTTCGCAATTCCCCCAGAAAAGGGCGCGGAAACAATCATCTATCTCGCGTCTTCGCCCAAGATCGTCGCGACGACGGGCCGATATTTCTACAAGTGCGGCCCGATAACGCCGTCTTATGCGGCGCGGGACGACAGGGCCGCGTTGTTGCTTTGGGAGCGCAGCAGTGCCCTGCAGCGTAGTTGAGACGCACATAGCCTTTACGGGCGAAACTCTTTGCCGCCTGGCGCACGGATTCGCGCTGGGCGCGGCTATTGGCCGGCCCACGCCACGCCCCGACTCAAGCTCGCGATGGCGTGCGTCGGGATGCTCCAACAAATGCCGCAGGATAAGTCGTTCGGTCTGGCCCTGGTCCCTTTCCCTATCGCGCTTTTGCGATCGAAAAAAATCGTATCTCTAAAATTGTTTGACGTTCCGATTGGCGCCCTCTATGCCAGCCCACATTGGCTCCAATCTTCCTACCCCTTTGTCGAACGCAAGCTCGACAACGCGCCGGTTTTTATCCGGAAAAGGAAAATCAAATGACTAAGTGTAGCTACGCTAATGACGGCCACGCCCAAGGACACGTACGTGACATGTTCCATGTCGTGATCGAAAAATTTTTCGATTGGGAGCCGCCGGATCGCGAGCCCACCGTCGAATTCGAAGGTCGGGAAATTCCGATTTCCGCAGCGTGCAGCCTGCTGTGGAATTGTAGCGATATTCTGCCTAGCAATTGGCGGGCGACCTTTACTGATTACGATTACGGTGAGCTGAACACTTATGCGAGTGCGGCCCGCTGCATCAAGAAACTGATTACTCGACAGAATGACAAGATGGACGCATTTATTAACGCGACCATACGGCTTGGTTGAGCGGGTTCGATTGGCTTCCGCGCCGGATTTTGTCTGACGTGAACGACCGGCGCGGTGTTTGCGGTGTTTAAAGCCCCTGACGAAGGCACCTATCGATCATGCCGCGATGCGCCGCAGGAAGAGCAGGCGTTTGCTATTGGAGACGAGGTTCGCCAGTCCGATCTTCGTCTTCGCTCTCGCGATCCCGATGGTCCGGATGAACAAACCCATCCGATCCTTCGGCTCGGCGAAGACATGCTCGACGCGCGAACGGATTTTGGATTTGGCGTTGTTGGCGCGCCGGATCGCTTCCGGCATCGGGCGCCCCTTCGGCCTCTTACGATGGACATGGCTGACGAAGCCGTTCCTTTCCATGGACTCCTCGTTGGCGGCCGATCTCTAAGCGGTGTCCGCCCAGACGCTGCTCGCCGTGTTGGTCTTGTCGAGAAATCCATCGCGCAGACGGCGGCTCTCATAGGCAGCGGCGTCCGTCGCGCTCCATTTGCGAATGAAGCCGAAACCGCGATCGACCGAGATGTGGTTCTGATAGCCGAAGACCGGAATCGCCAGATCGACGGGCGGCGTCGATCCATCCTCGCGCCGCTTGGCCTTGGTGTATTTGACTTTCCAGCGCGCGTCGCGATTCTTCTGGCGGAGCTTCGCGGGCTTGTCTTTCCAGTTGTCGGGGATGCGCCCGTCCTTGATTGCCTTCTTCTCGTCCTCGGTGTTGCGCTGACGAGGCGCGGCGATCAGGCTCGCATTGACGATCTGGCCCGCCATGGCGATGTAACCGGATTGCCGAAGCGTTGCATCGAAGCGCTCGAACAACGGCCCGATGGCGCCGGCCTTCGTGAGTTTCTCCCGGAACAGCGTCCGGGTAAGCCTCTGCGCCGCAAGGATTTCTCGACGTCGCTTACACCCATCCGGTTGTTGGGCAACCGGATTGCCCATCATGAACCCATTCTCGAATGGAATCTTCCCAAGCACTACCGCAACATAGCGCTTCTGACCAAGTGGCTGTCTCCGGCCGCCGCAGCGTGGTGCGTCACGCATTGTCGCTTTGACGGCATCTATCCGGCAGAAGGTATTGATCTTTCTCGTGCCGACCGCGCTCCAGAGGCGGCCACATGAGCGCAGTGTCTCTCGATTTACAGGCAGACGAGACTTCGGCGGCAGCCCTGCCCCCCGTGCTTACGGGAACGATGGAACTTCCTACCTTCCTGCGCCTCTTTCAGCTCCGCAAGGCGCAAGTCATGTGGTTCCTCGGTGCCGGTGCATCACGCGCGGCAGGGATCAAAACCGCCGGAGACATGATCTGGGAATTCAAACAGAAGCTCTATTGCTCGGAAAAGAAGGTGCCACTCTCCTTCATTACCGATCCCGGCGATCCGTCTGTACAGCATAAGATGCAGGCGCATTTTGATGCGCAAGGGAAGTATCCGGCATCCGAGGCTGAAGACGAATATTCCGTCTATTTTGATGCGACGTACCCGTTGGCAAAAGACAGGCGAGCTTATATCGACGAGCAGGTGAAGCGCGGCACACCATCCTATGGGCATTATGCCTTGGGCTTACTGATGCGAGAGGGATTCTGTAATGCGGTCTGGACCACCAATTTTGACCATACTGTCGAGGATGCTGCATTTAAAATACTTGGCAGTTCAAGTAAAATTGTCGTCGCCGATTTAGGAGAGCCGAGGAAATTCACCCAGGCATGGGCAGAAGCCCGATGGCCCGTCTATGGCAAGCTTCACGGCGACTACCAGTCAGAAAATCTGAAGAATACGGCCGCCGAGCTACAAAACCAGGACGGCGAGATGCGCAAATCCCTGGTCGGTGCCTGTCGTGGGCAGGGCTTGGCCGTGGTGGGCTATAGCGGCCGGGACGCCTCAATCATGGATGCCCTGAACGAAGCGATCGACAACGGCCGGGGCTTTCCGGGAGGGCTGTTCTGGTTCAAGCGGGCAGCGGACACTCCCTATCAAGCCGTTACAAGGCTGATTGAGAAGGCGCGCTCGGCGGGGATCGATGCGCACTTTGTCGAGGTCGAGACGTTCGACGAGTTGTTCTCAGACATCACGCGCTTTTTGCCGGAGACCGAAAAGGCTGCTCAATCGATAACGGAGGTCACTCGGCCCCGGCTTGCCAAGGCAGACTTTCGCGTTGCCACGTCCACTACGCCCGCCATCCGCACCAACGCGCTGCCGATTATTTCGCACCCCGCAATATGCCGGATGGTGGTCTGCGAGATTGGTGGCTGGGAGGAAATCCAGGCTGCTATCAAGAAATCTGGCGCCGATATCATTGCGCAGCGCTGCTCCGCCGGGGTGCTCGCCTTCGGAAGGGACGCCGACGTCAAAACCACCTTTGAGCCCCACAAAATCACGGCCTTCGACACCCATGCGATCACGCCAGATCGTCTGGTCAAACCGAGTGGCGAACGCTCCTTGATAGGGGATGCCTTGTTTAAAGCGCTTGGCTATCGGCCGGGCCTGCGCTGCGAGCGGCGCGGATCGAACGTCTTGCTGTTTCCCGAACCCAGCATCGTCAAATCATCCATGTTCCACGTCGGAGATACCAAGGCGATTGACTATATCAGCGGCAGGGTTCGCGGAACCGGCATCACCTGGACTGAAGCCTGTTCGCTCCGCCTTGATTACCGCCTGGACAGGCTATGGCTTTTGATCGAGCCGCTGGTGGAACGCACCATCCCGGAGGGAACTTCGGAAAAAGACGTTGATCTCTCGCGTGAATTCGTTCGGGAACGCCAGGCCCGCCGCCACAACAAAGCGGCTAATGCCATGATCGATGGCTGGTCGCGGCTAATTGCCGGCGACGCATCTACGCTCCGGCTGCGCTCATTCAATATCTCAGACGGCTATGACGGTGATTTCGAGATGATGCGCGTGTCAGGCTTCAGCGGGGTCGCCTCATGAACGCACCCGCGCACCCCTATACTCTTCCTGGGTATACCACCTTCCGCGAGCCGAGGTTGCGCTTTGGTGGCGACCCCCAGCAAGCTATCGACATCCATCCGCTGCGGGGACTCCTCAGTTTTGGACCCTATAGTCAGGGCAAGCTCACAGCGCTTTCAGATCCCATCCGCGTGGCGATCATCGCGCCCCAGGGCAAGGTGCAGTCCGTGGTGGAATTGCTACGTGAAATGCAGCAGTCGCATCGCCCCCGTGAGCGCCCACCAGTATCTGATGAACTTCCCTGGTTTCTCGAAGGTCTTTGGGATTGGCCTCACCCGTGCGATGGGTCAGGCTAATACTATCGAGCTGGCATCGACCCTGGCGCAGGACATGGAGCGCTCGCCTAAGCCTCATATGGTCCTGGCCGAAGCCATGACCCGCGCAGTGTCGGCACTCCGGCTCGTGCGCCATGAATTTGATGTCGTGATGATCCTTCTTAGCCAGGAATGGCAGGCAGGGTTCTCGGTGAAAGACGAAGAGGATTTCGACCTGCACGATTACATCAAAGCGATTTCGGCCTCCGAAGGCATGTGTGTGCAAATCGTCCAGGAAACGGGCGCGCTAAACTATCATTGTCGTTGCAGTGTCATGTGGCGCCTCGGGATCGCCATATACACAAAAGCTGGCGGGATACCGTGGGTGTTGGCTGACATGACGCCTGGCACCGCTTTCATTGGCATTGATTATGCCCTGCGTTCTGCATCAGGCTCCGGTACCCGTTTTGCGATCTGTTGTAGCCAGGTCTTCGATGCCGAAGGCTCAGGCCTTGAGTTTGTCGCTTATGAAGCGGACGTAAGGCTGTTTGGCAAAAACCCCTTTCTGCGGCGCGAGCAAATGATGAAGTTGATTGCCCGCAGCTTACAGATTTATCAGCGAAAGCATGTTGGCGACCCCCCGCCGACCCGCGTCGTTGTTCACAAGAATACGGAGTTTAAGACCTACGAGGTGGATGGGTGCTTCGATGCCCTACTCAACATCCCCAATGTTGAATTGGTGCACGTCCAGCAAGCCTGCAGGTGGCGCGGAGTTCAGATCGATGCGCCTCATAAACCGCACGGCTATCCTTGCCGTCGAGGGACGGCGTTTCAGCTCGGGCCGTATGAGACCTTGCTTTGGACGCAGGGGAATTTGCCGGAGATGACCACTAACGGACGCGACTATTTTAAGGAGGGCAAAGGAACTCCCGAACCGCTTTTGCTAGTGCGTCATGCCGGATTAGGATCGGTTGACGATTTATGCCGTGAGACCCTCGCTCTTACGAAAATGGATTGGAACAACGACGGCCCGTATGATCGGCTCCCGGTCACCCTGAATTTCGCTCAGATACTTGCGAAGGTGGTCAAGCGCATGCCGACGCTTGAGGCGCGGACCTATGCTTTCCGCCACTTCATGTAGGGCCGCAATCAACCCAACTGATTGCGCTCCTTTTTCGCCTTCTTGGCGAGCGCGGCAAGCTTATGGCGGTTGCCGCGAAAAGGAGCGAATTGATCGCGAGCCCCGTGAGCATCAGATCGGCGCGCAGAACATGGTCGAGCAGCACGCCGCGCAGGTCCTCGAAGACATAGGTCGGCGGCAAGGCCTCCGCCCCGCCGGTAGGCGGCATCGAGGAAGGTCCAGTCCGCGAGGTTTGAGATCAGCTACTAACGGGGTGCTTCTTGCGCCAGGTTTCCGCGATCGAGGGTTTGGCGATTGCTGCTGTCGCCGCGGGCGCCCAGTCGCGTATTTCGACGGGACCCTCAAAGTATTCCATGAGCCTTATCTGCCAGCGATACGGAATGCCTCGGTGGAACCATTGCCGGATCGTCCCGGGCCGCGCGCCCAGTTTGAGCGCCGCGCGACGCTGGACAACGCGGTCGCATAAGCTCCATGCTGTTAAATCGCGTCTCGCCGCGAAAGTCTTCAACTCTTCACACGCCGCGCAAGCGGCAGGGACGATTGTCGCAGAAACCGGTATGTGCGTATTAACTTCGGTGTTGGCCATGCGCGGTGTTCCGATAAGCAAAAGCACGAGAACAATGATGAGAAACTTGTTTGGCCGTCACCGGCAGGGCCGGTTTCAAGCGCGACGTTCGTAAACTCACGTCCCGCGGTCGGGCGCGGCCAAAAACACGGATTCGATCATGCGGATGACCGCTTGAACCGCGCGGGCGCGACGGCCGGGGTTCGAAGGGGCTTCAAATTCCGTCAATCCGAATCCAATGAGTTCGCTCGCGCGGACGAGCTCGCGCACCAACGCGCGCAGCGCCGCCGGGTGCCGGGTGTAAGAATAAATCGAATCAATCCACTAGCCCCCAACTTTCCTTCAATTTAAGTGTCAGGCACTTGGCGCCCCCGCCC
>PEFW01000117.1 GCA_002890675.1 Candidatus Methylaffinis lahnbergensis | reverse complement strand
GCGAGAGAACCATCGACGCGACATGGAACCGCCTCGGAACCTCGCTCGACCACTTCTCGCCGCAAGAATGCGCAAACTATTTCAGGAATGCAGGATACGCGTCATGATAAAGTAATCACGCTCTAGCATAGCGACACATGCTATCCCACTGGGGTCAAGCCTCGAAATTTTCAAACTGAGTCATTACCGACGGCAGATTTGGATTCGTCCACGGTGGGGCTAATCGCCGCGGCGCGCAAATATGGCGAGGGCTGAACAACGATACCCGCCTTTTTTTCTGGCCTCGTTATTCGTCCTCGCCGAAGCGGTTGGCGACGAGCGCCGCGATCGCCTCCATTGCCTCGGCCGCGTCGGCGCCGGCTGTGGTCACGGTGATGGTCATTCCCGGCCCGGCGCCCAGGGTCAAAATGCCCATGATCGAGGCCCCGCCGACGGTTTCCCCGCAACGGCTGAGGGTGACGGTGACATCGAACCGATCGATACATTGCACGAGTTTCGCCGTCGCGCGGGCGTGGAGCCCCTTGCGATTGACAATTTCTAGGGTGCGTACAAGGGCACCCCCAGGTGGTTCGAAATCCGGACAATCATCGCCGGACTCAATTGGGATGGCATGGTCCTCGATCATTTACCGCTCAATACCCGGCTCGCGACATAGATATATTTGCGGCCGGCATCCTGGGCCTGGATCACCGCCTGGTCGAGACTGCAGCTTTCGCGTACCGAGGCGAGTTTAATCAACATCGGCAGATTGACCCCCGCGATGACTTCGATATTAGCGCCATCCATAATCGAAATCGCGAGATTGGAGGGAGTGCCGCCAAACATATCGGTGAGCACGACCACGCCCGCGCCGCTGTCGACTTTGGCGGCGGCGGAAACAATATCCTGGCGCCGCTGTTCGATATCGTCATCCGCCCCGATAGCAATCGATTCGATCTGCTTTTGCGGACCGACCACATGTTCCAACGCGGCGCGAAATTCCGATGCGAGCCGGCCGTGGGTCACGAGGACGATTCCAATCATCGAACGTACCTGTTCTTCAGGAACTTCGTGCCTGACCGGCACGGCGCGTGGTGTTCGTCAAGACAAGAACCATCGACGGACTTAAGGAGAAACCCGCCGCAACTCTGCCTGGCGGCTTCCCTTGCGTAAACTGGTCTAATATCAAGGATCGGCGAAAGCTACGCGCCTCGCCTTTCGCGAAGGTCTTCGTGATAGGGCAAAAACTCGAGACCACAAGTGGTAGTCCTCGCTCATGACCCTTGCCCGAAAATGCACGGGTCAAGAACAAGATCGCGGCATTTTGTGCGGCGCAATGCAATTGGCAAGTAAAATGACGTGAAGCTCGCCCGGAAAGGGCGGCCCGCACCCAAAGGCCTGGCGCGTTCGAGGAAAGTCTGCCCTGCATCGGCAAGACCTACAGAAGTTTTCGTCGCAAGCGTGGATTGGCCAATACCGCGAGCGCAAGTCCGGCAGCCGCGGCATCTTGCCGCAAGGGGAGGAACGGCAATGTGACGCCCGCAAGCTCGATATGATCGTGGTCTGGCTTCGGATACCGCGAGAGTGCTTCATCCTCGCCGGCAAGCTCGATCACGAGCCGTACAACGGCCGCGGGCAAAAACGGTATTTCGAAGATGCCGTGGCCGCGCCGTTCGATCTTTCCCAGAATCAATGGATGACCATGGGCGATCAAACGGCCGCCTCGGGATTCAATGGTGATACGGTCATCGCCCACGAGCCTTGCGAAAAGGCCCGCTTCTTCGGCGGCCGCGATCAAGGCGAATGCCATGCTGCTTTTGCCGGCATCGGATGGCCCGCGAATGAGCACGCCGGCTTCCCCGATTACGACGGCACTTGCATGGAGATGGGATTTTTCCGCATTCGCGACCGGTCGATCCCGTTTCGAGGACAAGGCTTATCGTGCCTTCGGCAAAAATATCAGGAAGCGGGCGCCGAGCACTGGGGTCAAGCCGTCCTTGCCGGGGGGGCCGATCCGGTTTAGCGCCGATATGCGTCCGCCATGGGCTACGATGATTTGGCGCGAGATGGAAAGCCCAAGGCCTGAGTTTTGCCCAAAACCTTGGCCAGGGCGGTCGGTATAGAACCTTTCGAAGATCCGTTCGAAAGCATCGGCCGGAATGCCGGGGCCGTCATCATCGATAATAATCTCGAAACCGTCGCGCGTGTGACCCTGGGCCGTGTAGTCCGTGGTTGGACGCAACAGCATGCGAACACTTCCGTCATCGGCCGAAAACGATCTTGCATTGTCGATGAGATTATTGAATACCTGGCCAAGGCGCGAATCGTGCCCGAGAACTAGGAAAGCCGGCCTACGGCTATCCTCCAAGGGCCCAGAGGGGGCGACGCCGAATTCGACACGGATCGCGCCGGTATCCTTGACCAGGTTCGCCATGGCGGCAACCGTAACGAGTAGGCGCGTCAGATCGACGAGAACCATGTCGTCGCGCGCCATCTCGGCATCGAGCCTGGAGGCGTCGGATATGTCGCTGATCAACCTATCGAGCCGGCGAATGTCGTGCGCGATAATCGCCAACAGACGCTGGCGCGATTCCGGCGCGCGGGCAACCGGCAGGGTCTCGACCGCGCTGCGCAAGGAGGTGAGTGGGTTTTTCAGTTCGTGCGCGACATCGGCGGCGAAACGTTCAATCGCCTCGATGCGATCGTAGAGGGCCTTTGTCATATCGCGCAACGCGCCGGACAAATGGCCGATCTCATCCGAGCGGCCGGCGAAATCGGGGATTTCCCGGCGTGCCTTTGTCCCTCGCCGCACGCGCTCCGCCGCCTCCGCCAGACGCCTTATCGGTTCGGCTATCGTTCCGGCGATGAAGAGCGAAAGGAGAAACATAATGACCGAGGAAACCAGAAAGATCCGGACAATGGCCCAACGTTCCGAGGCAATGATCTTATCGATGTCGTCGCCTTGCGTGGACAGGAGCAAGGCGCCGCGCACGGCCCGGAAACGTTGGATCGGCACGGCGACCAAAACAATGGTCTCTCCCTGGGCATCGATGCGCACGATCGATTGCACGCCGCCGCTCAGCGCCTGCGCCACTTCGGGATAGCTCTTGCCATTGCCGACGCCGACATCTTCATAAAGGGACAGGCCGGACTGGCCGGTAAGCCTCTTCAAGCCCTGGCCGATGCGTGTCCACAGGGAGAACGGCTCCTGTCGCGCGGGCGGCGGCAGGTCATAACGCATGATATTGGACCTGCTCGTCAGCGAGAGCGAATCGAGCAATAAATAGCCGTCGCGATCATAGATTCGCGCCCGCGTCCGCGTCGGCGAAGCGAGCCTGTGAAGGACCGGGCCGATGCGTTCGGGATTGATCGAAAATTCCAGCGACGGCGCGGTTTCGTCGGCAAGCGCGTAGCTCTCGCCCGGAGCGAGCTGAAGCAGCTTTTCCGGATCGATGGCAATCGAGTCGGTTTCGACGGTGGCCGATGCCGCGATCGCTGCGGCGATGATCTCGGCCTGGATCTGCAAACTTTGCACCTTGGCCTCGATCAAACCTTCGCGGAACTGATTTAGATAAAGGAAGCCAATGAGGAGAGCCGCGAGCCCGCCCAGGTTCAAAACTACGATGCGGCGGGTTAGCGGGGATGCAAAACGGGCGCCCGCGGCGCGCGCAAACCCGCGCAGGCGCAGGCCAACACTTCGGCGCATGCGCTTGGCCCGCCGCGCCGTGCGGGGCGCTCGTTCGAAGCCCTCGCGTGCTTCGAGACTCATTATCCGGCGACCCCTCCACTAGGCGTAAAGTGTCATGCCTAAGCCCGAAACGGCGACCGGATCCGTCCTGATTTGGATCGAAAACCGGAACATCGGTGCTTTATATCGCATTTACACCGCGCATAACGACGGATTGCCCCGCCACGGTCTTTGGCTTGGTGCTTGAAGCGCTCTAACAATTCTTGCATCGACGCGATTAATTGCGAAACTGGCGGCCCCTTTCACCCATCATGCTACGAACTCCGGTGCTCGTCGCCAGGGATACGCCCTCGTCTGGCGGCCCAAAGCGATTGACTTGTGGCTGGGCCAAGATCATTCCTTGAAGCGGTAGCCCACGCCATAAAGCGTCTCGATCATTTCGAACTCATCGTCGACGACCTTGAATTTCTTACGCAATCGTTTGATGTGGCTGTCGATCGTGCGGTCGTCGACGTAGACCTGATCGTCATAGGCCGCATCCATCAAGGCATTGCGGCTCTTGACGATTCCGGGTCTTGTCGCGAGCGCCTGGAGGATCAAGAATTCGGTGACCGTCAAGGTCACAGGGTCATTCTTCCAGGTGCAGGCATGGCGCTCCGGGTCCATCTTCAGAAGACCGCGCTCGAGTATCTTCGCCTCGGATTCTTTCTGGGTTCCGGGTTCCTTGGGATTGGCACGGCGCAAAATGGCCTTGACACGCTCGACGAGAAGCCGTTGCGAGAACGGTTTCCGGATAAAATCGTCGGCGCCCATTTTGAGCCCGAACAATTCGTCGATTTCCTCATCCTTTGAGGTCAAAAAGATCACCGGCACGTCGGATTTTTGCCGAAAACGGCGGAGCAATTCCATGCCGTCCATTCGCGGCATCTTAATATCGAAAATCGCAAGATCGGGAGGATTGCTCTTCAAGTCGTCGAGCGCCGTCGATCCATCCGTATAGGTTTGCACGCGATAGCCTTCTCCTTCGAGGGCTATCGCCACGGAATCTAGGATGTTGCGGTCGTCATCGACCAGGGCAATCGTTGGCATGAACGGTCCTAATCACGAATTCGAGCGCCACGATCAAGTTTGCGATGGGCTTGGCAGAAAACCCCTTGAACCGTCGCCGAAGGTTTCATGCCTTTTGCAGCGAATTGCGGCGGCGCCTCATTGTCAAAGTGTCCGCGGCCGCGACGGGGCGTAACGTTGAATTCAGCGTCCCTCCGAGACCACATAGAAATACCTACCTTCCAAAAAAGATCGCGAGCGCCGCACGCTTCCGCAACCTAATGTGCGCTGGCCAGGCCGGCGTTTTCACGAATGGTTACGTACGGCTCAGTTTGGAGCGGATACCCTCGTCTCCCTATATCAGGAAAAATGCGCGGCTGAAATAAGGCAGTCTTTGGATGCCTTTCCGCAATGTCCGGTTTTTTGCAAATAAGCCTTTCTTCTCGAAGCGGCGTCCCGCGCCGCCGAGCCCAGGCTGAAATCAAAGCAGAAATTTAAAAAACCAAAAATATCAGATACTTACTATAGCCCAATTGGCAAAAAAACGCGGCGTCCGTGGGGCTGGTGTTATCCTCCTCCCCTCGATCCCACATAAAGCTGCGGAGATATGGTGGCGCCAAGACATGAGTCGCGTTTGGACTCGGGCGTCTTCCGGAAAAATCCGTCTATAGACGTAACTTGGGAGGCGCGACGGCTCGAAGCCAAGCCGGTCGACAACGCGGGCGCGTTCGATCGGCCGGACCCGCACGCCAATCCCAAAACGCCAGCAACATTCATTTCTCAGAGGAAACAGGCTCGGAGCGATACCGGAGGAGCCGATTTGGAAAGTCTGTTCGGACTTAATCCTGGCAAATTAGACCGCGCGTCACATAGACCCTCCCGTCGGGACCGACCATACGGGTGACCCTGACGCAATCCTCGTCCTCGCCTGCCGCCGGGCGGCCAAGCTGAAACGCCGGACCCTTACCAAGCGGCGCATAGACGGTTTTTGTCTCGCTCGTCCGCTGTGCGGAACTGAAAACCTTCGCTTTCGGGGTGATCGTCATCGGCGCCGCGAACACCGCCGCTCCGAGACAGGAAACCGCAATTCCCGCCATGGCATATTTGAGAGCCTGCTTTCCTATAACTTTGCGCGACTTGATCATTGGTCCCATTCCTTCCCGCCTGGCGCGCTGAACACCGGTGCGGGCATAATCTTCGAAAAAATCCGGCCCACGCGGGCCATAATTCATACGCTTGAACGCGGGCCGCGTAAAAAGGTTGCGCTCGTTCAGATAGAAATTGAAAAAAAGTTAAAGCCCCGCCTTGTGGCGGGGCTTTTGCGCCACCAGCCCAAAATCAATAGCAGACCTGGATCGGTTGATAGCCGACAAAATTGCCCCAGTCGTCATAGGCTGGCTGGTTCTGCCAATTGCAGCCGCCGTAATAGGCCGGCCCGTAGGCATTGGCCGATCCGGCGAGCGCGCCGAGCGCGAGGCCGCCAAGGACGCCCGCCGCGACCGGCCCCCGCCCCAGCCGCCTCCGTACCAGCGTCCGCCGCGCCAATAGCCGCCGTGCAAGCCTCCCCCGTGCCAACCGTGGCCGTGCCAGCCCTGTACCGCGGATGGGGTAGCAGTCGCCGTGACGCCAGCCCCCAAGGTCAGAGCGGCGATGGTGCTTATGGCGGCCTTCCTCAACTTAGTGGTCATCTTGAATCTCCTTGATGTTGGCGCGCCGGGGCCATCAAGGCTTGCAGCCCGACGGAGACACCATGCCACGCAAGGGATGGTGCCAGCGAAGCAGCGCCTCGAAGCCGGAAATGACGCCGGTCGCAAGCGTGACGAGAGGCTGATAATAGACCTCTAATTCGCCGGCCCCGAGCGC
>PEFW01000116.1 GCA_002890675.1 Candidatus Methylaffinis lahnbergensis | reverse complement strand
CCCCAGCTGCGAAATCCTGGCCATCTCCGCCGGGGCGGACGCGGCCCATCCCGCCCTACGCCCACGCCGCAAACTGGTCTGGTTTTGCTCCGCCCCAATGGCCGGTTTTTACTCCGCCGTTGACACCCGAGCCCGGCCGTCACGAGGTCCGCATCCGCGTACATGCCTGCGGGGTCTGCCATAGCGACTCCTTCCTCGTCGAAGGTCATATGCCCGGGCTCAGCTATCCACGCATTCCCGGCCATGAGGTGATCGGCGTGATCGACGCCCTGGGTCCCAACGTAGAAGGTTGGGACGTGGGCGCGCGGGCCGGGGTGGGCTGGTTCGGCGGTTCGTGCGGCTATTGTGGCCATTGCCGGCGGGGCGACGACTTCGCCTGCGAAAACATTCACGGCGCCACCGGCATAACCCGCGACGGCGGCTACGCCACCCACATGCTGGCGCTCGCCTCGGCTATGGCGCACGTACCGGAGGCCCTGGACGCTGTCGAGTCCGCGCCTCTCCTCTGCGCCGGCATCACCACCTTCAACGCCCTTCGGAACTGCGGCGCCAAGCCGGGCGATCTGGTGGCGATCCATGGGGTCGGCGGACTTGGCCACCTGGGCATACAATTTGCCGCGCGGCAGGGGTTCCGGACCGTGGCGGTAAATCGGGGGCGCGACAAGGAAACCCTGGCGCGGTCCCTGGGCGCGCACGACTACATCGACAGCAAAGTGGACGATCCGGCCCAAGCGCTGCTGGCCATGGGCGGCGCCAAGGCCATCATCGCCACCGTCACAAGCGCCGAAGCCATGCAAGCGCTGTCGGGCGGCCTCGGTGTCAATGGAACCATGATGATCATCGGCGCTGTCGGCGTTCTGACAATCAATTCTCTGGACCTCCTCGTGAAACGCGCTTCGGTGCGGGGCTGGTATTGTGGCACTGCGATCGACTCGGAAGACACGCTTCTGTTCAGTCAGCGCAACGGCATCGCCTCGATGAACGAGATTTTTCCGCTCGAAGAAGCCCAGGCCGCCTATGACCGGATGATGAGCGGCAAGGCGCGCTTCCGTGTCGTTCTCAAGATCGACTCGTAGAAATGTCTTATCGACTCGAGCTCATTGGGAACGCCTCGGTAGAACTGAGCTCTTGCTAGGCCGCGACGCACTTCCGCGTTTTTGCGAATGTTCAGCCATTCAACTGCTAGCTACTTTCAACAAGCGGGGTATCGATGGCTGCCTCAGTACAACGCAGGCTTGCTGATTGCGCTCCAGAAAGGTTTCATTTTCCAGTACCCGGTCTTCGCCTCTTCTAGCTCGACTTCAATTTGTCGTATCTTATCCCGCATTCCCCGGATGAACTGTTATTTTGCTGAACGAATTCGACGATTCAGGCATAATTATCAAGCGTGTTGAGCTCCATCGACCGAGGCGGTCATGGCGAACTCGGCGGGTGAATCGAGTGGCGAGGTCCTGCGACTGGATTTTGACCGTCGACTGATGCTACGATGTTATGGGTGCAAGCCGCTAAATCCAGGTCTTCCACTGCATTTTGTGGTTTTTTTCACTACTAGGAGGAACGAGCCGTGCACAGGATACTTTGCAGAGCGGGCGTCATCGGCGCCCTGGCCACCATCTTGGTCGCCTTTGACGCCAACGCATTTTCAATATCGCCGGTTCCTAACCAGAGCTCCAATGTAACGCTGGTCGCGGGAGGATGTGGCCTGGGCTTTCACCGGGGTCCCTATGGAGGCTGCCGGCCCAACATAGGGGGATACCCCGCGGTCGGGTACGGCGGCGGCGTATATCGCGGCGGTGTATATCGCGGTGGCGTATACCATCGCGGTGGCGTATACCGTCGCGGCGGCGTATACCGTCGCGGCGGCGTATACCGTCGCTGAACGATACCCGCTTAAGCCGCTTGCGAAACCCTAAGCGCGCGAAGAAGGCGATGGCCGAACGCCCTTCGGCGAACGGCGGCTTGGGCCGGCACTTTCCAATCGGTGAAGAAGGCGACGATAGTCGGCGGTATGTACCCGATGACGTCTCGAAGGCCGTGGTGTTTCTCGCATCTGGCGACAGCAACTACACCACGGGAATGAAACTGTTTGTGGATGGCGGTTACGCACAAGTGTAAGCCGGCGTTCCGGGATCACGAAGTAGATGCCCGCCAGGGTTGGCATAAGGAAAAGGAGTAAACCACATGCTTCATTTCATCACGCTCGTATGCCGCCTCTCCGTTTGTGTGTTTAGGCGGAGCGTCCTTGTGGCTGGGCTTGGCTTCTGTATGGTGTACAGCGTGGCGGCTGACGATATTGCCGTTTCTGAGCAAACCTTTGATTGCATCCTTGGGTGGCCAAAAATCAGAAATACCCGCATCAAGAACTCCGATCCGGAGCAGTTGAAAGAGGCAATGCGTATCTTCCGAGACAGCATACCGGATAGGGAGTATCCCGTTGGCACCATCCTGCAGCTTCTTCCTTTTGAAGCAATGGTGAAGCACCCGCGTGAGACGTTTCCCAAAACGAACGGCTGGGAGTTTTTTGCCTTGGATGTCTCCGAGGCAGGCACCAAGATCAAAGATCGGGGAGACAACGTCGTCAATCTCTCGCTAGGGGTGCCGTGCCTAAGTTGTCATCAGCCCGCGGCCAGGTTCGACTTCGTCTGTGAAAAAGGGCACGGTTGTGCTCCTATCCCGCTCGATGATCAGAAGATCGCCGAGCTTCAGGGGGCAGACCCTCGTTGTTCCAAGAAGTAGGGGATGGGTATAAACTTCTGCGGAATTGAGTTCGTGCTAGCCCCCGACGCACTTCCGCGTCCCACCGATTGCTGAAATTCAAACTGGGACACTACTGGTTTTTGACATGGGGCAAGGATCACTTCGACAGAATTTCGAAGCCCTGTCCTGTAAAGATTTTGGTCGCCGCCTGCGAGGTTAAATAGGCAAGGAAAAATGCCGCGTCCGGATTTGCCGAGGCAGCAACGAGCGCAACGGGATAGACAATCTTGCTATGGCTCGAAGCCGGAAACGTGCCAACGACTTTCACCTTGGGATCGGCCTTGGCGTCGGTCGCATAGACGATGCCGAATTTAGCCTCGCCGCGCGACACGAGGGTTAGCGCATTGCGGACATTGTCGGCCTGCGCGAGCTTTGGTTCGACGCCCGCGAAGACGCCGAGCGATTCGAGAGCTTCCTTGGCATAAATTCCGCCAGGACATGAGTCGATGGCGCAAACGGCGATTTTGCCATCGCCCGCGGCGCCCGCGAGATCGAAACCTTTCGCGATCTCAAGTTTGACATCGGCATCGCTGGGCTCAATCAGCACGAGCTTGTTGCCAAACAGATTCCGGCGTGTTCCGGCGCGGATGAGCTTAGACTTTTCGAGGTAATCCATCCATTTGAGATCGGCGGAAATAAATATATCCGCCGGAGCGCCCTGCTCGATCTGCTTCGCTAAGGTGGCGGAGGACGCGTAAGCGATCGACACGGTCTTGCCGGTATCGGCTTTCCAGGCGGCCGCGGCCGCATCGAGAGCGGTCTTCATGCTGGCGGCAGCGAATACAACGGGCGCGGGTTCGCTGCCGGGTGCGGCCGTGGGCGCGCCCTCTGCGCCGAATAAATCGCCCGGAAACACCACGCCCGCAATCGCCAAGCCGAACATCAGAGAGCTGAGTCCGCGCCGCGTGTCGATCGTCAAATCCGTGCTGCTTGTATTATTTGTCAATTCCGAGCCTTATATAGCTGCCGCCCAGCTAATTGTACTTTGTTATATATACTTCACATATAACTGCAAGCAGGCCGGCCGTGACAACCCTCAAACCAACCTTGCCGTGAACGAAATACAATCAAGACAATCGTTGGCCGCCGATCAGCGTGTGCCACGCGGCGGCGCGGGCGACCCCCGTTTTGTCGTCAATGCGCGGAACTGCGTGCATTACAAAACATGCGACATCAAGGGCCCGACGCAATTGATCGATTGGGTGCCGCCCGACGGCGGCGGTCCGAACTATCCGAATACGGAGATATGGATTGGCTCCTGAGCTTGACGATAAGTCGGCGATGCGAAAGACGCCAGCTAAAAATGCTCGGGCAGGCTTTCCTCCCGCGCGAGATTGGAAAACCTCGTCATCTCGGCCTCGAAAGCGAGTTCGATGGTTCCCGTCGGGCCGTGCCGCTGCTTGCCGATGATGATTTCGGCCTTGCCATGCACCTTTTCCATGTCCGCCTGCCAACTGATGAATTCCTCGCTTCCCTCGCGCGGCTGTCGGCTTTTCAAATAATATTCCTCGCGGAAAACAAAAAGGACTACGTCGGCATCCTGCTCGATCGAGCCCGATTCCCGCAAATCGGAAAGTTGCGGGCGCTTATCATCGCGGCTTTCCACCTGCCGCGAGAGTTGCGATAGCGCGATTACTGGAACGTTCAAGTCCTTGGCCAACGCCTTGAGGCCGGTGGTGATTTCGGTCACCTCTTGCACCCGGCTGTCGCTCCGGGTTTTCGAGCCGCCGAGCAATTGCAGATAATCGATCACGAGGACATCGAGGCCGCGCTGACGTTTGAGCCGCCGCGCCCGCGCCGCCAATTGGGCGATCGAAAGCCCGCCGCTCTGGTCGATATAGAAGGGGATCGTCTGAATCTTCCGGGCGGTCTGGGCGATCCGATGAAATTCCGGTTCGCCAATGTCGCCCCTGCGGATCTTGGAGGAAGGAACGGCCGCCTGTTCGGCGATGATGCGGGTCGCCAATTGCTCGGCCGACATTTCGAGCGAGAAAAAGCCGACGATGCCGCCATTGACGGTTTCCCTGGTGCCGTCGGGTTTGGGCTTGTCCTCGTGCGAACTCGCGATGTTGAACGCGATGTTGGTTGCAAGCGCGGTCTTGCCCATTCCTGGGCGCCCGGCGACAATCACAAGATCGGACGGCTGCAGGCCGCCCATGTAGCGATCGAGATCGGCGAGACCTGTCGCGATCCCAGACAAGCGTCCGTCGCGTTCGAACGCTTTTGCCGCCATATCGACGGCGGTTGTCAAGGCATCCGAAAAGCGCTGAAAACCGCCCTCGTAGCGGCCGGTCTCGGCGATCGAGTAAAGTTTTCGCTCGGCGTCCTCGATTTGCTCGCGTGGGCTCGCGTTGACCGGCGCGTCATAGGCCGCGTTGACGATATCCTCGCCGATGAGGATCAGATCGCGGCGAAGAGCGAGATCGTGGATGGTGCGGCCATAGTCCTCGGCGTTGATGACGGTTGTTGCTTCCGCCGCGAGGCGGGCGAGATATTGCGGCACGGTGACGCCGCCAAGATCATGTTCGCCGAGGAAGGTCTTCAAGGTGATCGGCGAGGCAAGTTTTCCCGCGCGTATTAACTGCGAAGCGACGTCGAAAATCCGCCGGTGAACTTCCTCGGAAAAATGCTCGGGCCTGAGGAAATCCGAGATCCGGTCGAAGGCGTCGTTATTGACGAGGATCGCGCCAAGCAGCGCCTGTTCCGCCTCGATGTTATGCGGCGCCAATCTGAACGTGGACTCTGGGCTGGCGCTGGCCCCAAGGCGAGCTCGTTCGGCAAGCGTTTCGATGGCTGGCATAAGGTTTCTCGACCGGCGCCGACGTGCGCGGCGTACGCCGAATCAGTTCAAGACGCGCTCTTATTGTTGCATGGAGGGGCGGCAAAAAGGAGCGAATTTTTGATCTGGCGGCGCTGGCTCCCGCTATCCACACCGGCGAAAAATTTCGTAAAAAAAAAGCTGGACAGGGAGCGGTCTTAGGTTCTCTCAAAATATTTGAGAATGGTCCTCACGCGATTTTTTGTCCGATTTTGCGGCTGCGTACGGCTTCCTCAAGGTCGCCTTACCATCCCATAGCGACCGGTACAGAAGGTCCGAGTCGCAGGAGCGGTCATTCGCTGGTCCGCAGTCGAACCGCCGGAATCGACCCAAAGCGGCCCTTCGACATTGTGCAGAAATCAAGACCTTCGAGCGAACGCCATGACTGACACAACGAGCCTAAAAGACGGCGATGAGCGGGCATGGGGTCAGTTCTCTCCAATCAAAAATATCAGACTGGTGTCATTGAACTTGCCATGTGCCATCAACTTCATACTGAGAGGCACAGTGCAGGCTAGAAGCATCCCATCCTTTCTCGCGCTGCTTTTGACTTTCGCATGCGTCTTGCGAGCAGAACCCTGCCTCCGAATGTTCGATGTCCTCACAATTTTCGGCGGCACCGCCTACGTTGCTGCACCAAAATAATTTGTAAATCGGGAAAGTCGTTAGCTGCTGCCATTTTGGCTTATGGTCATAGAACACACCCGTATAGCATACTGAATTCCATATTGGGCCTTATGCGACTTTGGGCAGAGCCTTAAGGACTCAACTCCCGACAATGATATGTTATTTTAATTGGAGTGCGGGCGGTTCCGCCACCCCCGCTCCCAAATACCCAATCCATTCCGACCATCACACTTTTTGGGGGGCATGTCCAGTTGACCGGATAGGTCGGAAGTGGTCCCCAGAAGTCTGTCTGCGCAAATATTTTATCTGCGCCGTGGTCTGATAACGTAACCTTTAAGCCTTCGAATCTTGCCTTCAGCTCCGCAACAGAGCCCTTTGATGAGACTTCGAGGTTCGCCAATGAGCTTTCGAGGTTATTGACGCGGTTCCGGAGGTCGTCAAAAGCTTCCTTTTGTGACTGCAAGGCAAATGGGCCCCCGGGGATATCGCAAAGGCGCTCGCGCGGTTCTTGGAGTTGACCATCTTCGAGTTGCGCGGTGAGTGGCGGCGGCTTCATCGGATGCCGCCGCCAATGCGGCTCTCCCGCGACCTCTTGGTCCGAGGAATTACTTACAAGCTTCAGGAGAGGGCATATGGC
>PEFW01000115.1 GCA_002890675.1 Candidatus Methylaffinis lahnbergensis | reverse complement strand
TGAATAAGCGTGCGATGCGAGGGCGCCACCACACCGAACATGTCGCCGAGCATCGCGATGCCGACCTGAAACCCAACGCCGGTGAGAAATCCGACCAGCACCGTGCGCGAAAGGAAATCGGCGAGGAAACCCAGCTTGAACATCCGGGCCAGTAACAAGAACCCGGCGGTCAGCAGCGCCACCATGCCGACCAGCGCCACGTATTTCTCGCTGGCGGGCTTCGCCAGGTGGGACAGCGAACTGGAGAAGATGGCCGCGGTCGCCGAGTCGGCTGCCACAACCAGATGGCGCGAAGAGCCGAAGACTGCAAACGCAACGAGCGGCAGCAGCACGGTATAGAGGCCGGTGACGACGGGCGTGCCGGCGATGCGGGTATAGCCAAGAACCTGCGGAATGTTCATCGATGCGAGCGTCACGCCCGCCAGGCATCGCGTCCCGCCTCGCGGGGCCTGAAAGGCCGAAGACCCCCAAAGAGGCTGAACCGCATAGCGATGCTCCATTTGCTTTCACTTCGCGTCGAGCAAACCGTAAGAGGGGTGCGCCTCACGGATTGAACGTCTGCTTGTGGCTCAATGTCGTCAAGAACTACGTTGAGCAGGCACGGGCGGTTCTCAAATGGACACCGCCGCCGGTGCCAAGATTTCCGCAGAATGTCATGGGCACGGTGCGGCGCGTCAGCCGGAACGTAAAACACTGGCGCTCCGCGAGTTGACCGAGAAACGTGACAGGCACGGGATCGGGGCGGTTGCGTTGCTGAGGCCTGGGGAGAAATGCGCGCTCGATTTGCGCGGCGCTTAGGGCGACGTAGCCGACGATCCGTCCCGATGCGGCGTCGGTGATGATGTTAACGCGCGAAGCCTCGCTTGTCTGATTGGCCCAAGCGTGCCGCCGGAACCAGATGTTGAGCGACTCCCGTCCGCAATCAAAAAGATTCCGGTCGTCGCCCTCAGCAAGCGGGCGCGGCGGCGTTACCGCCATCGTGTCACCCTTTGCCAAGGCGGGGTTCGCCTCTTTTGATGGCGACCTTGGCGACGGCGCGCAAGGCCTTCAGCAGGCTCTTGGCAGCATGCGGCGCGGCGGCTTTCTCGGCAAGGAGGCGTTCGACATCCTGCGATTCCATTCGGGCGAAAGGCAGCCCACCACGGTCGGATCGGGCGCGGCTTGTCAAGATCCGTAGCTGATCCGCGCGGGTAGCCGGGGCAAGGTGCCTAAAATCAGCCGAATTGAGATAAAGAGCGATTGCCGCTGCGCCGGAACCCGGCCGCATTCCGTGACGCGGCGCAGCCGGTTCACTTTTGCCCATCGCGTCATGATAATCAGCCATGAACGAAGCCGATCCGGGCTCTCCATGCAGGCGAATATTCTTGCCTGAAAACCGAAAATACCAGCGACTCTTTCCGTACCGATCCTTGACGAGGTAAGCGTATTTCAGATCGATCCTAGCCACGGCGGAACCTTTCCCACGGGTTCTCGCCGGTATCGGTCGCGGCCGGAACCATCTTGGTCGGCACGAGCGTAATCCGCCCCTCCTCGATCACCACGCGGGCTTCGACGCCGGCGGCTTTGGCGGCGCGCAGGGGGCGGGCGATGTCGCGTTGGTTGAAGGAGCGGGTACGGTGGCGCGGCTCGGGCTTCACGACCTTGAACAAGCCGGCAAGGTCCATCCCGGTGAGCGGATCACACCAGGGCCAGGACGGCCACAAGGTCGAATCCGCGGAAAGCGCTTCGAAGAGAGAGTCGATTTCGGACTGGACGGCGGGGGAATTTGGCGCCAGAGTGCGCATTGGGTTTTTGCCTTCCAATCCAAGGTGATGACCAAGTGCGGCGTCGAGCGTGTCAGGCGCTCCCGCCGCGCGTCTTATAAGTAAGCTCACAAACGCAACGCCGGATCAAGTCTCGAATTTGTCGCGCGCCAGCTGATTCCTACTGCTAAGCTTTCCACCACGTGCGGTGCGCCTGGCAATGATGTGGTTTTCTTAAATCGCGCCGCCTCCAGGACTGCGTAACAATGCTCCGGAAATGAATCACCGCGCTCATTCCGCCGCGCCGCGATCGAAGGCGGCCCCAACGGCTTTCATTCCTTCTCGGTGCAGTCATGAATTCCCGCTGCGCCAAAAACGCGGCCCCATTTGACATTGTCAAACATTGGTACTACCATTGTTTGATAGTTGCAAGTCAAGAGACAGACAGGATGCGAAGGCGAGACGCCGAGCCGGATTTAATTATTGAAAAGCCGGATGGCGGGCTGATTCTGGTGGAGCTTAAGAAAATTGACGCGAAACTAATTCGCGGCAAGATGGGCTTGAGTCAGCTGAAGTTCGCGGAGCGATTCGGCTTCGGGGTTCAGCAACTCCGGACTTGGGAACAGCATCGCGCGAAGCCGAGCGCGAGTACCTTGGCCTACTTGGCTCTAATTGAAGCAAACCCCAAGAGCGTGGCGGCAATCTTCGCCAGTAGCCGGTTTGCTCGCCCCACCACCCACAAGGCGCGCACCAAGCAGGGTGTCACAGCGAAACCAGCCCAATCGCCTCGGCAGGGATCGGACGCCCCCCAAGGCGGATAAGAACGGCGGTCCCGGGACGAACGGCCTTATCCAGGATCGCGATTGGCTGCCCTTTTAATCGATATTCGTCAGCGCGCCCGCCAGTTCCTCGGGGTCGCCAACCCGCGATCGAGTCAGAGATTGCCGAGGCGCTCGCCCATGTTCAGCTCGAACTCACCTCGCTGACCAAGGCCGTTGGCGGCCAACTTGGGGGTGCGCTCGCGGAAGCCTGGCCAGGCGAACGCCGACAGGAAGACCTGCCCGCTTTCGAGCTGGTCCTTCGGGTCCGGGACCGTATGGCGGTTGACCAATTCCTTGGAACTGGAAAGCGCCTGCTTGTCGAACGAGGCCACACGGCGGGCAAAGCCATCCACCCAGGCTTCGAAATCGGCGTCCGGAATCGCGCGGTTGATCCAACCGTACCGCTCGGCGGTGGCTGCATCAAAATCGGCGGCGCCGGCAATAACCTCCAGGGCGCGGGCGCGGCCGGCGAGCAGCGGCAGGCGCTCCAACCCGCCGCCCCCCGGAATGAGGCCGGAGCCCACCTCCGGCTGCCCGAAGATCGCCTTCTCAAGGCTGGCGAAACGCAAGTCGCAGGCGAGAGCGAACTCGTTGCCAACGCCGCGAGCGCGGCCACGAACCACCGCTATGCTGATCACCGGAGCCCGCGCCAGACGCACGGTCAGGTCCGTCCACGGTGGTAAGCCGCTGGGGCCAGGCTCCCGCGGCGTATCGGCGGCGCGGGAAATGTCGAAGTGCGCGATGAAGAAATCAGGATCGGTGCTATCGAACACTACCACCTTCAGGTCAGGGTCCTTTTCGAACTGGCCGACGAGTCCCTGCAACTCCAGCATGGTTTCCGGGCCGAGCATGTTGATCGGCGGGTTATCGAAAGTCGCGCGCCAGTAGGCCGGGTTGACCTTGGTCAATTTGAATTGGGACTTGTTAGTGCTCATTGGTGTACTCCTTGATGAGTTGAATGGATAAAGCTCGCCCGGATGCCATTCGACCTTGGCGATCACCCGGCGCGGCGTCGAGAAGCTCCTTCGAATCGATCTTGACGCTACTCAGGGGCCCGTGCGTTTCGTGCGGCAGGATGAATGCAGCGACAAAATCGGGCTCGGCACGGTCCGCTCTGTGAGAATGACGCCATGCGGACAAAAATTCTCCCGCCAGAGTTGGTCACGCGCTTCGGCTTCTTGCTACTCTGCCATTTCGATTTCGCGAACCGTTTGGTCCAGCGCACGCTTCGCTGTATCGGCCGATGTCTCCAAGGCTAGCTTAGTTATCGACCCGCGACGCGACGGCCTTTATCTTTGTCTGAAACCCCGGAGACCTGTTTAAGAATCCGGAGAATTTCGGATCGCGTATCGATGCCGGCGAACTCTTTGGCCATGACCGAGGCGCGCGAACGATAGTTCGGCTTGTCCAGCACATTTCGGATCGCCTCGCGCAGCGCCTGCGGCGTGGGCTCATTCGTCGCGAGATTGATGCCCACTCCCGACCACGCAACGCGGACGTTGATGTCCGCTTTGTCTTCGGTCAAGCCTGCAGCGACAAGAGGAACTCCAAAGCTCAGAGTCTGATTGACGCTGCCATATCCACCGTTAGTGACAAACGCATCGACTTTGGGCAGCGGCCATTCCAAAGGCAAATAGCTGGCGAGGCGCGCATTGCCAGGAATTGGACCGGGGATATCGTCAATTGAGCGACCGCCAGCAGTGACGACGACCAGCACGTCAGGCTCATTCGCCAGCGCCTCCAGCGTCGGGACGACTAACTGGCGAAAATCGAAATTGTTCACGGTCCCCTGGGTTACCATGACAACTTTGCGCGAGCCATCCAACTCGTGCGCCCAGGGCGGGAGCGGGGCCTGATTTGGAATGATGGGGAGGGTGCCGACGAAATGCACCGAGTCCGGCAAATCCTGTCGTGGAAATTCGAAACTTGGCACGGTCAACTGCAAATAAGCATCTGGAAGAACCACTAGGGCATGGAACACGTTCGTAGACAAAGGCCCCACGCCTAGGTCCGCCAAGCGATCATTCAGGTAGTGTCGAACAGGCTCATAGAGGACCCTGTCATGTTCTTTGGAGATGGCGGCATATTCCTCGCGCTCGGCTTCGTTGCTTGCAGGCGGCAACCCGGCAAAATTTGGCGCTCCATCGTCACGGCGGCTGTGCAGGAACATTGTGCCGCACAGAACAATCGGTGGGCGCTCCGGAACGCGGTTGCCCAAGCAACATCGGCATGACGCCGCAAAGGAAATTGTCGGCGATGATGACGTCGGCTGGGAAATCCCGAAGGACCTGCAGGAGACCCTCGTGCTGCGCCCGCATTGGGTCGATCAACACACGTTCACTATAGAACAGAGACATTTCGATCCCTGGAGGAATGTTCGCGAGTTCGAGATACACAGCAAGGACGTTTCGTAGATCAAAATCCGCGTCTTTCGGAAAAGCGCGAAACGTTGCCCCGACTGCTTCAATGCGGTCACGCATCGCGTTGGCAGATAAGCCGACGACCTCATGACCCGCCGCAACAAGCATTTCCCCGATTGCAAACATAGGATTGATATGTCCCGACGCGGCAGTGGAGGCGAAGAGAATTTTCATCCGGTTGTTCCTGATATTGAAGGCTCTGGGACACTACATGAGAGGACGATCTCAGCTTGGCGATTTGCGAGGCTGTTCTGGTGCGGGCTGTAGCGCTCCGAGTTTTGCTAGCGCTCGTTTGGCCAGACGCACGGTCAGTTCTCCCGCTGGGAGTTCTCGACCGAGACGTGCGGCCTGACCGGACCACAAGGGCGTGAAGTCGTCGGATCCGGACGGCTCTGACCCGGAGCGGAGCGGCGCGAGAGCGGCGCCAGCAAGTGGAAAAGCGGGCGCATGTTCGGTCATCGGGCCGAGTTCGCGAACGATCCGATTGACGATCGCGCGGGCGGCACGGCCACTTAGGACGTTCGTGAGAACTGTTTGATCATCTTGCGCCGTCTTCAACGCCTGCCGGTGCAGAGGAGACACATTCGCTTCGGGACAAAAAAGGTAGGCGGTTCCCATCTGCACGCCCGAAGCGCCAAGCATGAAGGCGGCGGCAATTCCGCGCTCGTCGGCGATCCCGCCGGCTGCGATGACCGGCACACCCACCGCATCCGCTACCTGGGGCACGAGGGCCATGGTCCCGGCCTGCGTCGAGACATTGTCCGAGAGAAACATTCCACGATGGCCGCCGGCTTCGAGCCCTTGGGTAATAATAGCATCGCAGCCTCTCTGTTCCAGCCAGATCGCCTCTTTCACGCTGGTCGCCGATGACAGAATCTTCGCGCCCACTGCCTTCACACGTCCGAGAAGATCCTCGTTCGGCAACCCGAAGTGGAAGCTAACGACCTCGGGCTTCAGTTCTGCCACGAGATCGCAATGCGCGCTGCCAAAGGGAGCGAATGTCAAAGTGGACACCGGCATCTCGGGATCGAGGCCGAGTTCGACATAATAGGATTTCAGCCGCCCTCGCCAAGCGGCCTCTTGGGCAGGATCAGTCGCTGGCGACGTATGGCAGAAGAAATTCAAATTGATGGGCTTTGACGTCTGCCGGCGGATGGCGCTCAGTTCGGCACGAATCTGATCCGCGCTCAGCACCGCGCAGCCCAGCGAACCGAGGCCGCCGACCTCTGCGACGGCCGCTGCCATCGCCGATGTGGCTAACCCTGCCATTGGCGCCTGAATGATCGGTAGATCAATCCCGAGGAGGTCAAGGAGACGTTGGTTCGGCCAGATCATTTCTCTCTCCACTCCGTAGTTAACTGCTTAGGGTCTGCGCCTACCATCGACCGGCGTGAGCGCCGCCGTCGACGTGCAGCGTCTCACCAGTGACGAAGCCCGCTGTCTCGAGGTAGAGCACGGCCTCGACGATTTCCTCGATCGCGCCCAGCGGCCCACGGGGTGGAGCGTCGTGATGCCAATCTAATCTATGCCTAGGTGGTCACGCATTTCGGAACCCACTGCATGTTCATCGGGCGCGTCGAGGAAGTGCGATTCGCGGGGGTGTTCCTCTCGTCTACGAGCGAGAGTTGGCAACAACACAAGACCAGCTCGACGTCCTCGCCTTTCATGGTGTTTCCCGGCCGTTTGACTCGTAGACCCTGTGCGATGGTGACATCCGGGCAAATCCCTATCCACATAGAGCAAATCCCACGCCTTCTTTTTCAGGGCTCTGCGTAACGCAAGTTCCACGTTGTCATCTCCAACTGACGCCGCCTCACCTGCGAACGTACGTGGATCAATGCTGAACCAGTAGCCGAATGGCAGCCAACTGAATTGCGCACCTCGGCGCATGACGGATCCCTCCGGGTGACGGCAGCCGGTAGGGCCCCTGCCGCGAGACGTCAAAGTTTCGTCCAGCCGCAGACCTGCATTGGGCCAAGGACCTGGCTGTGCACAGTCGACGCGGCGTCTCGCAAGCGGTCCTCCAACGTGTCGATATCAACCTCTGCTGCCGTCGACACACCGATCTTCTCAAG
>PEFW01000114.1 GCA_002890675.1 Candidatus Methylaffinis lahnbergensis | reverse complement strand
GCCTTCACGAAACTCAACGTTCGCGTGGCCTGCGCCGCGTGCGCGGCTGCACGCGGCGCTGAGGGCGTCGCCATTACGGTCAATGCCGACGACAGCGCCGTTCGGACCGACCATATCCGCGGCCAAAAGCGCGACGTCGCCTGCACCGCAGCCGAGATCGAGGACGCGCATTCCCGGCGCGATGCCGGCCTCGCGCAAGAGACGCTCGGTGATTGGCTTCAAAAAGCCTGCTTGAAGTTTCAAGCGACGGATCTCGGCCGGCGAATGGCCCAGGATGTAGTCGACGTCGGGCATGTTCGTTTCCTCTGGTCAGGCTATCGAGAACGGCAGCAACCGGGTGCAGGGTCGTAAAGGAGTTGGCAATCTCCGTCCTGCTGGCCCGGTGCTTGTGCAAGCCGAAAGTGACGCCGCCGCGTTACACGAAAATTTCAGTTTCGGGGAATCGCGTTACACTTGTAATGGTGAGCCAGCCAGGCAGTGCAGTCGCCGCTCGCCCTGATATTCGCGAAGGAGCACGGTGCCGGACTTGAGGCGCCTGGGGCGAGCCGCTCGACTCGAACGCGGCCCGAGCGCGCCGCGCGTTGCAGTATGACCACATAGGGTCTTGGTGGCGTGAAAACGCTGATAAGAGATCTGGGACGGCTCCCATCGAGGCGAAAGCATGCTGGACAGCCATTTTGAGCATTTTTCGAATTTGGCGCTTAGGGTAAGCCGGATCCGCTTCCGGCGGTTTTAGGGCCCTTCAAAAGAGGGGACAGCGCCTCGCTTACCGGATGGAACCTTCGTCCAGAAAGCTTGTGCGAAGAGCCCCGCGTTCGACCAGAACCCTTTCGCGCGGTAAAATCTGGCCTCGCAAGTCATTGAAAACAACGGGGCTGGACCGCGCAAAAGGGTGCGCTCCACAATTCAAAGTCTGAACAGGGAGCCTCTGCGCTCCCGCGTTTCGTGCGTCCCCACTCGCGGATAAAACCTCACTTGCGCCCGCCGCGCTCCGCCGGAGGTCTTGGGCGCCAGAGGGCCTTGCCTTCACTGCTTGGCCACTCTTCCACCATAAGCCTATTGCTCGGCAGCGATTGATCCAGGACCTTGCGCGCGACCTCGACGCCGCCCACAGGCAGCCCCTTCGGATCCAGCTTGCCCAGTTGCACCAGAACCGACGCCTGGTCCCAGTAGATGTGCTCGCTCAGGAGCTTTCCGTTCTTGAACTGGGCGACCACGACGGCCGCGATCTCCACGGGCAAGCCGGTCGGGGCGATGCCCGGAAGAAGATAATCGATCACCCGGTCATGGGTGAACTTCACCACCATCTCGTCGACAATGGTGCTTTCGCCGACGGTCCGGCTGACCGGAATAATCTCGGTGTCGTGCGGGTGGGCGGGAACGAAATGATACTTGTAGAAGCGTTTCAGCTCCTCGCGCCCCACCCCACCGGTCATGGTGGGAACGTGATTGACGTGGGGCTCAGGCCCCATCGTGTCGGTCGGCGCGTCCACATCGCGCTCAATGAACTCCTTGCCGAGATGTTCTTCCCAAACGGCGATCAGATCGGGTGCGGCCACGGTGGTACTCCTGTTACAATACGGGTTGGATGGCGTAGGTCATCCGGCACGGAAGGATAAATTATGAGAGCGAAGATCCTGGTTCAGGCGAGAAAACGGCTCGCAATCGATAAAGTCATCGATCCGTCATCGCCGTGTCAGCTAACACTGTTAGCGCTCTCGTGTATCGTTGCATAATCAAAACGTGGGAGGAAATCCGACGTCGCGAAAATTACTGGTATCACGCAAGCTGCTATCATGCGTTGCGCCCGGCGCTTTGGCGCTGGGACTTGCGGCCGCTCACCCTGCCACTGCCGAGGCCGGCGGCGATGGCCTGGTCAAACATGTCTTGCTAATCAGCATCGACGGAATGCATTCGGTGGACTTCATCAATTGTGCAAATGGAATTAGCGGGGCGAACGGAGGCAAGCCCTATTGCCCGAATCTCGCTGGACTCAAAGCGACCGGTGTCAACTATCTTGATGCATCCACATCAAAACCATCCGACTCGTTCCCCGGACTCATGGCAATCGTGAGTGGAGGATCGCCGCGCAGCGTGGGAGCATTCTACGACGTGGCTTACGACCGATCGCTCGATCCCGCCGACGATTACGACGGGGAATGGCGTAGCGGGGGGCGCATGCCATCCCGGGAAAGCGGCGACAGGTACAACCACTGAGTTCGACGAGGGGATCGATATCGATAAGACCAAGCTCAACGGGGGCGCCCCAACTGGAGACGGCGGCATCAACTCGATTGACCCCAAGAAGCTGGAGCGGGATCCACTCAATGGTTGCGCACCGGTTTATCCATGGAACTTTGTGCGGATCAATACGATTTTCGGCGTGATTCACAAGGCTGGCGGATACACTTCTTGGTCGGACAAGCATCCCTCCTACTCGTCCGTCTCGGGTCCGGGCAATGGTGGTAATCTCGATGACTATTACTCACCGGAGATCAACTCGATTCCAGTGGCGTTGCCCCAGGTCACGTCCTGCAATCCTCTTCCGGATCAGACCGCGGTATCGCCGACCAATGCGTGGACCGATAGCTTCGCCAACATCCAGTGCTATGACAGCCTCAAGGTCGGGGCCATCCTCAACGAGATCAATGGGCGGAGCCATGACGGCACCCCCTCCTGATCCAATTCGGCAACGCGCCAAACACCGATTTGTTTGAACTTTCGTCGAACTTCACGTTGGGGAGCGCCAGCAATGGGATCAATCCCCCCGCCGAGCCGGTGACCCTCTAAGTCGGCACCTTCACCACCACCATCCCGTCCCTCTCCTTCACGGGGGCAGGCTCGTTCTCTTTCCAAGGTGTGATCAATGGCGTCGACTTGACGGTGGGGATTAGCCCCACGGGGACGAAGCGATACGCCTTGACCGCGGTGGCGACGAACGCCAGCTTGACTGGGACCGTGAACCCGGTGCCGGTGACACTGACCATCGGCGCCGATACCGGCACGCTCGGTCACGGCCGCCATTGCGAGCGGGCTCGCGGTCGCGCCGTGACGGCGACTGACCATCGGCGACGACACCCGTGCGACCTCGATCAAGGCCAACATTGGCTACAGCGCTTCACGGTCACGCAAAATCACGTCGCCGGGAAGCTTTCCACTGTTTCCCCAGGATCTTTTTTAAGTGCGGCGTTTGCCACGCGCCGACTTAAGGCTCCGTTTCGCGGGGCTTTTTGTTCGCCCGAAGGAAGGCAGACCGTTCGCTATTCGCAGCCCTTGAGGTAAGATCATCGAAATGTGAGGTAACGCCACCCTCCCGTCATTTGTTGATCTGGTGACCTTGAGGAGACCGCCGCGTGAAACTTCTCGCGATCGATCAGGGCACGACCTCGACGAGGAGCCTCCTCTTCGACGCATCGGGAAGTCTGCTTGCCAGCGCCCAGCGCGAGTTTTCGCAAGCCTATCCACAACCGGGATGGGTGGAGCACGATCCGCGGACGATCTGGCGCGACGTTCTCTCGACCGCGCGCGAGGTCTTCGCAAAATCACAGGCGCCGGTTGCGGCGATCGGCATCGCGAACCAGCGGGAAACCACCGTCGTTTGGGAGCGCGCGGACAGCACGCCGGTCTACCCCGCGATCGTCTGGCAGGACCGGCGCACCGCCGCGGAGTGCGCCCGGCTGCGGCGGGACAGCGCCGAGGCGCTGGTTCGCGCCCGCACCGGCTTGCTTCTCGATCCTTATTTCTCGGCGACAAAGCTTGCCTGGATTCTAGATCACGTGGCGGGCGCGCGGGCGCGCGCCGAACGCGGCGAACTCGCCTTCGGCACCATCGACAGTTTCTTGCTCTGGCACTTGACCGGGGGCAGGGTGCATGCGACCGATGCCACCAACGCCTCGCGAACCATGCTTTTCGACATCCACCGCCAATGCTGGGACGGCGATCTTTTAAGATTGTTCAATATTCCCGAGGCCCTCCTTCCCGTGGTTCATGACAACAGCTTCATTTATGGGGTCACGGCCGAGGGCTTGTTCGATAGCGCAATTCCGGTCGCGGGCATGGCGGGCGACCAACATGCGGCGTTGGTCGGCCAGGTCTGCCTTGATGCTGGAATGGCGAAGGCGACCTTTGGCACGGGCTGTTTTTTCTTGCTCAACACCGGCCAAGAGGCGTTGTCGCCCGCGAAAGGGATGCTTACAACCATGGCTTACCGGACGGGCGGGCGTCCCATCTACGCCGTCGAGGGATCGATCTTTTCCGCCGGAGCCGCGCTCAAATGGCTGCGCGACCGGCTCGATCTGTTCACGGATGTTTCGCGAACCGGCGCCATGGCGGCGGCGACCGGCGAGAACAATGGAGTCTATTTGGTGCCCGCCTTCACTGGCCTTGGCGCGCCGCATTGGGACCCTGACGCGAGGGGACTGATTTGCGGCCTCACATTGGACTCTGGGCCCGAACATCTCGTCCGCGCCGCGTTGGAATCGGCCGCCTACCAGACCCTTGATCTGCTGGGGGCCATCACGGGCGGCGGCGGGCCGCCCCGCGCGCTGCGTGTCGATGGCGGGATGGCGGGCAACGACTGGTTTTGCCAGTTTCTGGCGGACATCATCGCGGCTCCCGTCGAACGCCCGGCCATGCTCGAGGCGACCGCGCAGGGCGCCGCTTATCTCGCCGGATTGACGCTCGGAATCTTTCCCGATTTCGCCGCCATTTCCGCCGCATGGGCAGGCGGCGCAAGGTTTGAACCGGCCATGGGCGGAGCCGAACGGGAGCGCTTGATCGCGGGGTGGCGGGATGCGGTCCAGCGCACGCTCGCGGGGAACAAACACGCGAAAAATTGAACCAGCACTATGTTGCAAAATGATAGGCTGGTTGGATCGAATCAAGTTTTGGCGAGTTTCCTCCCGACGGGCGAACGCCACCGCCATGCGAAAGGACCGGTTGCATGCGTTCCAAAACAGCGATGCAAGAAAGCGAGACGCTCTCGCGCCGCGAGTGTCTGACGAGCGCCGCCGCCACCGCGCTCGGCTATACGCTTGCCGCCGGCCCGGTGCGCGCCGCGATAATCAAAACTGGCACGGACGGTCTTTCCGCTGGCATGGCAAAAGTAAAAGTGCCGGGCGGCGAAATGCCGGTCTACTACGCGAAGCCTGTGGACGCGGAAAAGCCGCCGGTGATCCTCGTCGCAATGGAGGTTTTTGGCCTGCATGAGCACATCAAGGATGTGACACGCCGGCTCGGCAAGCTCGGCGCTTTCGCAATCGCGCCCGATTATTATTTCCGGCTTGGCGACCTCACCCAAATCGCGCAACCTTCGCAATTGATGCCGCTCGTCAACGGGAAGCCCGATCATGAGCTTTTTTCCGATCTTGATGCGACGGTCGATTGGGCCAAGTCGGAGGGAGGCGATACGGACCGGCTCGGCATCATCGGCTTTTGCCGGGGCGGACGCACGGTGTGGCTTTATGCAGCGCATAGCCCTATCCTCAAGGCGGGGGTCGCCTTTTACGGAAGCCTGATGGATCCCCCGAGCGCGGCCATGCCGAAGAACGCATTCGATCTGGCCGCCGAGGTCAAGGCGCCGGTGCTCGGCCTCTATGGCGCCGAGGACGCTAGCATTACGCCGGATCAAGTAGAGGCAATGAAGGAAAGATTAAAAGCAGCGGGAAAAACTACGGAGTTCAAGATCTATCCTGGCGCACCGCATGGTTTCTTCGCCGATTACCGGCAAAGTTATCGCGCGGACGCAGCACAAGACGCCTGGCTGTCAATGCAGGCCTGGTTCAAGAAATACAAGGTGTTGGACTAATTTTGGGCTTGGTTCCGAGGCGGTAAAAGGGTGACGACCGGCGGCTCTTTCACCTCAAGACTCCGTTCCAGGCGATCCCCAAAGAAGTGCAAATCCGGTTCTCAAAGACCCGTTGCACCTCGCTACAGACTCCACGAAGGCTTCACGCTATGGAATCGAAAACCCAAGCCCAAGCCCAAAAAAATGAAGAATTGTGGTGGTCATTATTGACCGGCGAGAACTCTAACCTGCGGCGAGAGCGCCGCTTTTTCGGGCTGTTCCCGACACCAGACACGCAGAACGCGCGCTGCAAGATGTGTTTAGTGCCATTTGAGGGGATCACCGCGCCGTTCATGCGCCGGCTTGTCGGACGGCGACGTTGGGAGCGGTTCCCGTGTTATTGCGATGCCTGCGAAAACAAATTGCGAGCCAATCCCGGTGGCGTCGAGATCGATGTCTCCTTGATCTTCGCCGATGTGCGCGGATCAGCCAACCTTGCGGCGAAGATGCGTTCGAGCGAATACATTCGCTTGATGCAGCGATTCTACGCGACGGCGACGCGCATCTTGATCAAGAGCAACGCCTATATCGACAAGCTCATTGGCGATGAAGTGATGGCGATATACCTGCCGGCGATGTCTGGAACACATGGCGCACGCGATGCCGTGTTTGCGGCGCGCGAATTGCTGATAGCGACCGGTCATGTCGGGGAGCCTTGGATTCCGATCGGCATCGGTGTCCATACCGGACCGGCGTTTGTCGGCAGTGTCGGTTCTGAAAGTGGCATTTACGACATGACAGCATTGGGCGATACCGTGAACATCGCAGCCCGCTTCGCCTCTGTCGCCGAACGGGGCGAGATCGTCATGAGCACTCCGACGTGTCTAGCCTCGAGCATCGATTGGACAACAGAAAAGAAACACTTGCAATTAAAAGGGATTGGTTCGGCCATTGAGGCACACGTGTTTCGCGCGGGTGCGTGAAAATATTTTCGGCAGCAAGATCAACAAATGTTCCAAGATATAAGGCACCGGCTGTCTAACGATGCGGCCGTGGGCATGATTTCCAGATCCGGTGCGCTTCATGATGCGCGCCAAGCTTGTCGAAACCGATCAAGTCGCCCTCAAACATATGCACCTGATTTTTGCACCTCCACTAGAGCATGATCATTTTAGGATGAAATGTAGCCTGCATTGACGAAGTAGTTTTTGCATTCGCTGGATTTGAAGGTTGCGAGCAATGAGCCGGTGCGTTTCCAGGTAGCGTCGACGGTTCGCTCCTTGGCCTTTCGCATGAGATGTTTCAGTTTGGCGAAGACCTGTTCGATGGGGTTGAGGTCGGGGGAATAGGGCGGCAAGAACAGAAG
>PEFW01000113.1 GCA_002890675.1 Candidatus Methylaffinis lahnbergensis | reverse complement strand
TCTTCCTGCTGATCCCATGCTGGGAGAGCCAGCGGCTGATCCCGAAGAGAAGCGCGGGCCCGCGAGCGACAAAAATTGGAGTTGTTAGCCTGAAAGCGCTTGACCACCACCGCCCGAATAGAGAAGACTCTAAGATCTTAAGTAGCGGCGCGAGAGAGCAGCTCGCCTTACACCTTGCACAGAAAGGTACTTCGCTCTGGCGCTGAGTAAAGCACTTTGCTGACGGGACCGCCCAAGAATGTGGTTAGGGGATGTCTTTTCGGCAGCGGATATTTTCGTTTGCTTCCAGGTGCGCTGCTTGCGCGTTTGTCCAACAGGGCGGATGTAAATGGTGACCTATTTCCATCCGCATGATCTTGATCCCGCTCAACTGGTCCTCAGAAACCTTTCGGCAACGCGGCGTTTCAAATCCGATGTCGGCATTTCTGGAGCGATTGGCAACATTGAGAAGCCATTTCATGATATAAGTAAAAAACTTTGGAGAGGGAGACTATGGTCTCCTGGCTAGCTCCACGCTTACGCATCGATGCAGCCTGTTCGATCGGGTCCCAGGTTTGAAAGTCCAGCCAAATGCGCATTATATTTCTTAGTCATTACTTTCCTCCCGAAGTAAATGCGCCCGCTTCACGCATAATGGAGCATGCCCGAATATGGACGAAGGCTGGGCATCATGTGACGGTTGTCACATGTGCTCCAAACCATCCGGCCGGGAAACTCTATCCAGGTTACCGCAACCGTTTATGGCAAAACGAGTCCATAGACGGTATTAATGTCGTTCGGCTGTGGACAAACTTGTCATCCAACGAGCGGTTCCTGCGCCGGTCGCTTAATTTTATGACATATTTTTTGTCTGCGACCTTCGCGGCTCCCTTCCTGCCGCGTGCGGATGTAGTTGTATCGACGTCGCCTCAATTTTTCTGCGGCCTAGCTGGCTTCACGGTCAGTCGAATTAAGAGGCTGCCATGGGTGCTGGAGATCCGCGACCTTTGGCCGGCGAGCATCATCGCCGTGGGAGCGATGAAGCGTGGGCCGCTAGTGCATCTGCTGGAAAAATTGGCAAGCTGGTCCTATCGCACGGCTGATCGGGTGGTCGCGCTGACAGAAGCGTTTAGTCGCCACATCGTGGCGTGCGGAGCTACGCCGGAGCGTGTGTGCGTGATCAAGAACGGCGTCGATCTCACCGAATTCGTTCCGCATCGGGAGGACAAGTCATTCGCACGATCGCACGGCGTTGAAGAGAAGTTTGTAGCCTCCTATGTGGGAACTCATGGCATGGCGCACAAGCTTGAGACAGTGCTTGAGGCGGCGCAACTGCTGACCGAACGAAACGACATTGCATTCCTGATGGTAGGCGGGGGCGCGGAGCGGGCGAGGCTCGTCGCGTTGAAGCAAAGCATGAACCTGAATAATGTGATCATGCTCGATCAGCAACCCAAGGCAATCATGCCAGATGTGCTGAATGGTTCGGATGTCAGCTTGGTATTGCTAAGGAAGCATGATCTGTTCAGGACCGTCATTCCGTCCAAAATGTTCGAAGCTATGGCGATGCGCTGTCCGATCATACTTGGGGTAGAGGGCGAGTCACGCGATTTGTTGACGGACGCCGGCGTCGGCATCGCGATAACGCCGGAGAGCTCACAAGAACTTGCGGCGGCTGTGACAAGCCTCGCTGATGATCCGAATCTAGGCGACGCCTATGGCGCGCAAGGGAGCGCCTATGTGCGAAATCATTTTGATCGCGTCAAATTGGCCGAGCGCTATCTTGAACTCCTAGAGGAGGTCATTGTTGAACACGCGCGCCCTTCGCTCCGGCAGGCACGCGCATATGACAGCGCGCATATGACAGATGGCCAATGAGCATTGGCGGCCGGTTTCAGCATATCGCGCGCGCGGTCGCGTTCGGTCGACACATGCCGCTTGCCAAGCTCATCCGACGCTTCAGTCTTCAGGTGCGTCGCCATTTGAGAGAACGGAAATGGTTGTCCGGGCCGCGCAATAGCAGGCCGCCGCCTGTGTCGGTTAATCCGCCGCGGCCTCTTTTCAAAGCTCGCTTGGGTCATATCGCCCTCCGCCTCGATCACATTCGTTTTGTTTTTCTTGGGCGCGCTCACGCGATGCATGGCGCCATCGACTGGCGTGCGCCTAGCGAAAGCCCGGACGACCAGCTCTGGCGGATGAATCTGCACTATATGGAATATCTGGAGGGGGTCGATGATGCGCTCTTCCTCGATCTGGTTTCGCAGTGGATCGAGGGCAATCCGGCAAAAAAACGCGGCTCTTGGAAAGACAGCTGGAATTCCTATGCAGTGTCGCTGCGGATTGTCGTCTGGATGCAGCAACTGGCCGAGCGAGGCTCGCGCCTACCATCCGCATCGCTCGAGGTGATCCACAGCAGTCTAACAGAGCAGATTCGCTTTCTTGGCGACAATCTCGAGACCGACCTTGGCGGCAATCACCTCATCAAGAATATTAAGGCGCTGATTTGGGCGTCGGCCTATTTCGATGGAGCCGAGGCGGCCAGTTGGCGCGGCAAAGGTATTCAATTGCTCCGCGCGTCGATCAAGGAGCAGGTGCTAACCGATGGCGTACATTTCGAGCGGTCGCCGTCCTACCACTGTCAGGTGTTTGCGGATTTCCTCGAGTGCCGCCACGCCTTGGGCGCCGATTCTTTCGACCGGGCTCTCGCCGACGCGCTGAACCGCATGGCGCAGGTCACCATCGATCTCGCCCACCCTGACGCGAAAGTGGCTCTGTTCAACGATTCAGGCCTCAATATGACCTACGCGCCCGGCGAATGTCTCGATGTGTTCGAGCGCCTTTTTCGCGTTCGACCGCACCCGCGTAACATTTTTGCGCTAGATCAGTCGGGCTATTTCGGGCTGCGTACTGGAAGCAGCTATGTTATTGTTGATTGCGGTCGAGTCGCGCCTGACGACTTGCCAGCTCATGGACACGGCGACGTGCTAGGCTTTGAATGGTCGGTCGATGGTCAACGCATGATCGTGGATCAGGGCGTGTTCGAATATGGAGCGGGCGAACGTCGCAGAGAGTCGCGTTGTGCCGCCAATCACAACACCCTGTGCATCATGGGCGCGGATCAGGCCGATTTTTTCGGATCATTCCGATGCGGCCGCCGACCCGATGTTGAGATTCGGCACTATGCGGTAAGGGCCGACGGCTTCGTTTTGGAAGGCGCGCATAACGGGTTCGCCCATCTTCCCGGCGCGCCTTGTCACGTCCGCCGTTTCGAGGCGAGCGCGAATGCGATTCTGATTTGCGATCGCATTGAAGGACGTCCTAATCGGGCGTGTTCAATCGGTTTCCTGCTGCATCCAGATGCGCGCGTCGAGGCATTTGGCAATAAAGCGCAAATCAAGCGAGGCGACAGCGATATCGAGATGACATCGACCCTGCCTATCTTGATCGAGGATGCGGTTTGGTGGCCCGATATGGGCGATGAGCGGCCAACGCACAGGTTGCGGATTTGGGTTGATCGTGGCGTGAGCGAGGCGACGACTATTTTGCGGGTCGCCAACGGCGGGCGGAAGATCGGATAGCGGTTTTGTGAAACAGGTTGAACAGAATTATCGTACGGGTGAACTCAAAGTTGTCGAAGTGCCGGCGCCCCGTGCGGGCGAAGGTGGTGTGCTTGTCGGTACGCGTGCGTCCCTCATCAGCTCGGGAACCGAGAAGCAGTTGATGGACCTTGCCAAAGCGTCGCTTGCGGGCAAGGCCATGGCGCGTCCCGACCTCGTGCGTCGGGTCATGCGCAACGTGCGGCGCGATGGGCTTAGACCAACCATCGAAAAGGTATTCGCCAAACTCGATGCGCCGATCCCGCTCGGCTATAGCCTCGTCGGCGATGTGCTTGAGATCGGACGCCAGGTAAGCGAATTGTCGGTCGGCGACCGGGTTGCCTGCGCTGGCGCGGGACACGCCAATCACGCCGAATTCAACGCTGTGCCCAAGCATCTGACGGCGCTGATCCCTCCGGGCGTCGATGACGAGGAAGCCAGCTTCGTCACTCTCGGCGCCATCGCCTTACAGGGCGTGCGGCTTGCCGTTCCGACGCTCGGCGAGCGGGTCGTCGTAATGGGCCTTGGGATTATTGGCCTTCTGACCGTTCAGATCCTCAAGGCCAATGGTTGCCGCGTGCTCGGTTTCGATCCCAATGAATCCCGCGCTGGATTGGCGCAGAAACTCGGCGCGGATGTTGCGCTCAGCGCCGGACTGCCCGAGGCCGCCGCCAGCTTCAGTGGCGGATTTGGCGTGGACGCGGTGATCGTCACTGCGTCGTCAAGATCGAGTGAGCCGATCAACGTCGCCGCGGAAATCAGCCGCTTGAAGGGCCGCATTGTCGTCGTTGGAATGATCGGTATGAAGATTGATCGGGAACCGTTCTACAAACGCGAACTCGAGCTGAAAATGTCGCTTTCCTACGGGCCTGGTCGGCATGACCCGGCCTACGAATTCGGCGGGCGCGATTACCCGCTGCCCTACGTGCGCTGGACGGAGCAACGCAATATGGAGGCGTTCCTCGGCCTTATCGCGGAAGGCCGTGTCACGCCAAAAGCTCTGGTTAGCCATCGCTTCGCCATAGCCGAAGGCGAAAGGGCCTATGCGTTGATGGAAAGCGGCCAGCCGCATCTGGCGATCCTGCTTACTTATCCTGAAAGCGCCGGGCGTCGGATCGAGCGCCAGATCCAACGCCCCCAATGCCCTCGGGCCAAAGAGGGAATGGGCGTCGCGTTCATCGGGCTAGGCAATTACGCGAAGGGTGTCCTGCTACCCATCGTGCGCAAGGCAAAGGGAGTGACGCTCACATCGGTCGTTACATCGACGGGCATCAGCGCCGGCCACGCGGCCGCCAAATTCGGTTTTACGACCGCCGCCACCGATCCTGGCGCAGCGATTGGCGACCCCGCGACGGACGCAATATTTGTCGCCACCCGGCACGATACCCACGCCAGTCTCACGGCGATGGCTTTGCGCGCCGGCAAGCACGTCTTCTGTGAAAAGCCACTCGCCATTGACGCGGAGGGCCTGGCCGATGTGATGGCGGCGGCCGAAGCCGCGCCGGGCATCTTCACGGTTGGTTTCAACCGCCGTTTTGCGCCGCTGCTGATCGAGGCGAAGGCGTCACTAGAGGGGCGCTTGGGGCCGCTCGTCATGCTCTACCGCGTCAATGCCGGCGCCATTCCCGCCGACAATTGGACGCAGCGCGATGAAGGAGGCGGACGCATCCTTGGTGAAGTCTGTCATTTCGTTGATACCCTGACATTCCTTGCCGCAAGCCTGCCAGTTGAGGTCCAGGCGATCGCCGCACGCGGCCATGCCGATTCGATCTCCGTGCTAATTCGATTTGCCGATGGCTCGACGGGGACAATCCTCTATTCCTCGCTCGGTGATCCGAGCGTGCCTAAAGAATACCTCGAAGTATTTGCCGATGGACGCGTGGTCCGCCTCGACGACTACCGACAGCTGAACTTGGTGCAGCGCGGAATAAGCAGATCAAGTAAAGGCGCGCAAGCTAAAGGACAGCAGGGCCTCGTGACAGCCTTCCTTGAAGCCGCGATCGGGACGCGCCCGCCGCCAATTCCGCTGCACGATCTTTACGCCGTCACTGCGGCCACTTTGGCCATAGAGGACGCGCTGCGCCTTGGCGCACCAGTGCAAGTTGGCGTGATAGGATGACGGTCATGCAGACAACCAAATATCTGAGCAAGCCGACCATGGGAAGCACTCCGCCGGGCTCAATCCACGTGTCGGCAATCGAGTCTTGGTTCCGCCCAGCATGGCCGTATAAGCAAGTTCGGCTGCGTCCATGCCGGGGCGATTCTCGTCGAAGGGGCCATGGGCGGCGGCGAAGGTGTGGAGAGTCTCCCTTCCGATTCTGTCTATTCGGCCCCGCTCTAACGAGGTTCCCTTCCACATCTGCGATAGCGCCAACGCCGGTCTTTCAAAAATGAAAGAGAACGCATAGGCACAGCCAATTGCGGCTACGAGGGTCGCGCAGAACGGAGCTATACTAACCTGGTGTACCGAGTTGAAAAAGACGGAGTGGATAAGTACGACGACGGGCAGATGGATGATGTAGAGTGAAAAACTAAACGTGCCTAGCCACGAAAAGCTCTTGCTGGCCCATCCACTAAGCTCTGTCGGGCGCTTCAGAACGGCGAACAGGAAAATCGCAAAGGCAACTGCCCAGACCTGGAATGCGACATATGAGGAAAGAAAAAATAGCGCGCAGCCGGCGCACAGAAAAGCAAAGCCAAGGGCATAAAATGCAGCGCGAAGTCTGGATGACGAAAGCCGTTCGGAAAGTAGGCCCATAGCCTCACCTTCAGCGACCAAGGCACCCAAATACCAGGACACATAGTATGACGAAAATAGCTGATAGCCGTAACGCTCCAGCGCCCAATAGAAACCGACATTGACGACCGCGAGTAACCCAAAGGTTGTTAGCTTGCCGAGCCGGAACATCGACACTAGCAGTAGGGGGTACAGAACATAGAATTGCACCTCAATCGAAAGCGTCCATAGTGGGCCGTTCGATCCGTACTCTCGACTCGCAATTCCCTGTAGCGAGAGCAGAGTGACTAAAAACGTGCCGATCCCGGTATCGCCAAGCTTATAGCTATTTGGAAAATAGTGACGGCTCAGCCAGTCGCACAGCAGCGTGCCTAGTAACGCGCCAAAAAGCACGGGGTAAATCCTAAAGAACCGCCGCATGAGGAAGTTCGTGGGAGACAATTGGAACGATCCGTCCCGCATATGTGTGAATGCTTGGCTCCGATGGATGCAGTAGCCGCTGAGAACGAAGAATATTGGTACGCCGATAGACCCCCACACCATTGGGAATGTCACGTAGCCAAGGATCACGTTGGGCGCGGTCTGTGCAGGGTGCCAGAACTCGCGCATGCCGACCCAAGTAATCTCACGCGTATGCATTGTTGCAACTATAAGCGCTGCGATGCCGCGAAATACGTCGATGTCGCTCAGGTTTGAGCGCATGCCAGATTGCGCGAAATTTCGCGGCATGGACCTTGCGAGCGGGCTGCTTCCAACTAGAACCGTGTAAAAACTGCGCATTTATACCAAGTCTCTGAAAGTTTGACTCCTGCGGCAGATTGAACGAAGCCGCTATCGCGGCGGGAGTGGCGAGGTCGTGTGATTGACCTCCTGTCTGAGAGGATTGGGTGTTGCAGCCCACTTCTTGGACAGGAAGGTTTCAGATGACCCAG
>PEFW01000112.1 GCA_002890675.1 Candidatus Methylaffinis lahnbergensis | reverse complement strand
ACCGAATATAGAGCCAGATCGCGTGCTGGATGATTTCGGGCGGAAAGCGATAGCCGCTATAGCTGATTTTGATCATCGCGGATGGTACGGCTATAGATCAGTGACGGCAAGCCCGCCGCCGACGTGACAAGGCCGCCCGTCGAGATGAAAGGCCTCGTCCTGGACATTGTCGAACGGGTAACCCTTGCGGCCAATCGGATCGACATCTGGCTGAACCGCGCGAAAATCGCCGCGGCGCTGGAAGCGGGAGGAGGGAGCCAAAGGCCTGATATCGACCCCATCCCCATGTCGATCGAAGCGAAGCTGCGACGCGCCGGAAAAGGGAAGCGCCTCGTCATAAATGGCGTCGAAGCTGAGGTCAACGAAGGGCTCGTCGCACTGATCAAAGAAGCCTTCGCGGTCAGAAACCAGCTCCTCTCAGGATCGGACGACAGCATCGAATCCATGAGCGGACGCCTCACAATGAATAAGGGCCGGCTCACTTCGCTTGTTCGGTTGTCTTATCTCGCCCCTGACATCGTGCGCGCGCTCGTCGCGGGCCGTCAATCCAGCGCGCTGACGCCGAGCCGGCTGCTGCGGCTGAGCAGAAACCTGCCGCATGACTGGAAGGAACAACGCTGTTTCCTTGGCTTCCCCGCCTAAACCTCCATCAAGATCCAGGCCAAACGCTCCACATCCGACAACTCGAAAACGGCCTTGAGAGACCCTGCGGCCGTTACCGCCCCACACCCTGGCGTTTTGCGTCTCTGGTTGGCACCGATGCGTTCGCCGGGTACCTAACGCGCGGAAGTTTCAAGACTATTCCGGCGCCCGTGGAAACTGAAAATACACGCTCATATCAGGGAGGTGTATGGCTGCCCTTCCTGGACACTTATCGAACTATGTGCCTCGCGCCACAGCCTGATTTTAGGCGCGTCTTGGAAGGCGTTCAGGCGATGCAGCTGGCCGCATAGGATGCCGCATAGGATTAAGGCGTGAACTCCCACCCGGCGACCGTTCGCGCCCCGCATCCAGGGGTTTGGCGTCTCCGGTTGCCGCTGATGCGTTCGTCGGAGAAGATGCACGAGGCGTTCTTGGTGCGGTCTGCGCAGATTCGCTACTTGATCTGTTCCAAATGCGTTAGCGCAGCTTCGGCGTGAGTCGTAGCCGCGTCGCTACCCGTACTATATGTCGCATGCGATTTTGCAGAATCGCAAGGCCGAGGCAGGCAGCATCGCCCGCGTGCCGGCCCCGAGATCGAGACCCTCGGGCGCGACGGCATTCGCCATGGCCCTTCTTGCCCTCATCAATTGCTTGTTCGAGATGTTTGAGGGGAGCCGGGCTTGGAGGCTGGGGCCTTCGCCTTGCGCCAATACCTCGCACGTGGGAATGAGGCAGACTTCCAATGCCTGAGGCTTGACGATCACGCGCGCGACATGGCGTTCGATCAGCTCGCAGGCACCTTGGATCGTTGGGTGAAGCGGAGCTCCCAACCGCCCTTGCGGACCGACGCCGAGCTTGTTCGCATGCGTCGGGCTCATGCTTGGCGGTGGGCGCGGAGGCGCCGAGCCTGTTGGCAGGCCTGCGCCGATGCCGGCGGCAATCGGATGACGCCGGCCCATGCAACAAAGAAAGCCGAGCGATACCGCTACTACGTTTCGGCGCCACTTCTGGCTGACGATCGGCCGCTAGCACAGAAAGGGATGCGCGTCCCGGCGGGCGATATGGAAGGGCTGGCGCTCGACCGGCTTATTATTAGGGCGCTTTTCTCCTCCAGGATCAGCGTCAGTGACGCGATCGCACCCCTCGATCTTGATGCTCGCGCGCTTGATGCGGCCCAATTTTCTGGCAAGTCTTTTCGGCTGGTTCCTCGACAGTCCTTTAGCAAAAGACGTTGAAGAGTTTGGGTAAGATAAAAAATTGGATTCGTAGATCTTAGAATCAAACAGGAATAAATTTGGCGTTGATGCGTTTAAGCCTTTGGGTTGCTCAGACAAATGTGGTCGGGTCCATGGTTCACCTGGAACTTCTCTACAAGCCTGCCGCCATCATCCGCGGCAAGCCGGACGGTAGACTGGTCGTCGAAGCGCGCGTCTACCGCATCGCGGTGAACGATGTCTCGCCGCAGCGCAAAGGCAGGCCGGATCGCGGTACTATCGGCGGATCAAGCGCCGACCGCGATTATCGGATGTCCAAATATGAGAACGCCCGATAACGTCGCCCATAAGCAAAGGTTGCGTCAGTCGGTGCCGCTTTGAGACTTTATTCTTCCAACCGCAGGTACCCTCGGAACTAAATGGCGTGGCCTGCGGTTCCTTTCGTATCGAAATCGTCGGCTCGGAGACGCCGTTGCAATCCCGATTGGAAGAAGATATGTTTGCCGAGGTCGCCGCCACCAATATGGCGATCGTGAAAGCAATGGGTCTGCTCGCGTCGGTCGCCACCGACAGACGTCCGCATCTTTCCCGAATTCTGGAGGCAGGCCTTCTCGACTTTGAGCGGATCGATTATCCGAACATTCCGAAGCGGCGACGCGCGGGATTTCGCCGGAAGGTGAAGGCGCGTTACGCTAGTCTTCTGCGAGCAATTCCGTGAGAAACGTTCGTTTGGCGTAGTGCGGTTCAACCTCCACACATAGCGTCTTCGGATGGCCTCATGCCACGTGGATGATCGACACGATCGTACCCTGCGGGCCAGCGGACACCTCGGTGCGGGCGTTGAGCTGGTGCGAGAGCGCCTCGACGATGCTCGTGCCCAGGCCGCCGCCTGCGCGCTCGTGGCCGTCGTCATGCCGCCCAATGCCGTTGTCGGATACCGACAATTTCCAACCGGCGCCGTCGACATCGTATCTCACCACGATCTCACCCTCGTAACCCGGGGGGAACGCATGCTTAAGGGCGTTGATTACGAGCTCGGTGGTAACGAGCCCGAGGCTCACCGCCTGGCTGGATTCCACGGTGCCGATCGCGGCCTGCACGAGGAGCGAATGCGGGCCGCCGAGATCGATCATCGAGTTTCGAAGGCTGTCGCACAGCTTCGACAGATAGGGACCGACTTCGATGCGGTCGCCCAGCCCCGAGGGCTGGAGCTGCTGTTGCACGGTTGCTACCGACATTACCCGCTGGTGTGCGTCCCGCAGGTGCTGCCGCGCTTCCTCGGACTGCACAGTTCGCGCCTTGAGCAGGAGAATGCTCGCGATGATCTGCAGGCTGTTGGCGACGCGGTGCTGCATCTCCTGAAGCAGCATCTCCTTTTGCCGCAGCAGCTCATCCTTTTCGAGCTCCGCGTCGCGCCTTTGGGTTATGTCTTCTATCGCCAGCAGGAGCAGGGTCGAGTCGGGGTATTCCTCCTCGAATACCTGGCGCGCGTTGAGCAGCATGGTGCGCCGTCCGATGGTCGGAAACTCGTGCTCGACCTCGTAGCCCTCGATGGCACGATGCTGCGGAATGATTTCCTCGAGGAATCGGCGCAGCGTCGGAATGTTCCACTGACCGTTGTCGAGGTCGTAGAACAGCTGGCCTTGGGTGTCCCGCGGATTCGCTCCAAACGTCTGGTAAAATGAACGGCTCGCCGCGACCACGCGGAGATCCCGGTCGAGCACGATGAGGGCCTCCCGCACGGTGTCGACGATTGCGTGGGCGAGGGAATGCCCATCCTGGACATGGCGCAGCACGTCGTCGGCCACGGTGAGGTTTTCTCCAAGAGCCGACGGACTTTACCATGAACACGGCTCGACGCGGCATCGATCAATCCTCCGAGAAATTATCTCCACGAAGGCTGGACAATCGCGGTCCCGGCACCGACCGGCGGCGTTCATTCCGGCGATCCAATCCTTGTCGGCGGTTTCGGATGCTCATCGTTGGCTATTGTTACGGCATCCGCTTCGAGCGCAAGCTGTGCGAGGAGGTCGAACTTCACCTCGCCTATCGTTGGTTCTGTTGCGTCGCTCTCGATGACAAGGTGCCCCATCACTCGACGTTCTCTTGTGTTCCGCACTGCCCCGGATAGCTGCCGGAAGCGAGCCGCGCCGGCACTTACGTTCAGCGCCAACAGGAGACATTCCGCCCGCGGCTCGGGTCGCGAAGAGCCCGCCCGACGGAGTCGATCGCGCACGGACGCAGCTGCCTTTACGACAATGGCTCATGAAGCCTTTTCAGATAGGTCATCAATATTTGCAATTCTGAGCCAACCGCGGTCAAACGTGAAGGTTCCGGCTCTGCCCGCCGGATCCTGTATCTTAACTATGCGTGACCGGACAGAATCATCGGCATGCTCCACGACGTAAAGCCAATACTGCTCGCCGTGTTGCCGTCCGAACTCAAACTGGGTTCAAATCGTCCGCGATCAACGGGCGGGGTTCCTGAGGCCGTGGCCTTTCGCTAACCCCACAAACCTCAGTTTGTCCCCGTGACCAGCCTATCGAGACATGCCGGTTAGAGCGCCCGCGCCCCAACGTCCATGCGGGCGCATTCCTCGAATTCCCAGTCTCTCACTCGGTCTCCAGGAACGGGCGAATTGTCGAGCTTTGCTTGGATCTTCCGCAAGAGGATGCGGACATTTTCCGGCTCGGAACTGTTGCACGGCAAGGGGAAGATTTTTTGCAGCTTCCGGCCAAAATGCGCGCACACCGTCGCTTCCCGGAAGAACCCGATCTCGGGTTTCTCAAATTTGCTTTCGTCCGGCGCCAAAGCGTCGCCTTGAAAATGACCATTCTCCGCCATTAATTTCATCCCGAATACCGCTTGATTGGTTGGTTCGCGAACACGCACGTCTCGCGCTCCCATCGCGATTTCGCGGCTTACAGGCCGCTGCCTCGCCATCTATTTGCCCCTGAATGGGTCCTGTTGACCCCACGCCCCTCCGCCATTCACGCCGCCATATATCCCGGTCCAATTGTAGACAAGAACAGGCGGTGGCGCGGTGACGGAGAGATCCGCGGCCATAGCAGACCCGGCGACTGCGGTTGCTAACGCAATTACGATGACGCGACGCGTTTTGACGCCTCCGGTTCGAAGTCGAGGCTCGATCTAGAATATTGCCGAAAGTGCGACTAGTGAAAGAAAGTCACAGCCGTGGGCTACTGCTGCTCTGCGCGATGCTTTTTTGCATCTCGGTTAATAAATAGTGCACCGCGATCTCGCCTTGGTAATTTACGCGACGAGCACGCCGCGTTCGGATGACTTTGCCGGCGGGGACGGCGCGTTCCATGGCGTTGAGGAACTTGATGAATTCCTTGTGGTATGTTGTGGCATGCAGCGTCCGACCACGGTCCCGTCGAGAACATTGAGGGCGGCAAACAATGTCGTCGTGCCGTTACGCTTGTAATCATGGGTCATGGTCCCACACTTGCCGGGTTTGAGCGGCAGGCCCGGCTGGGTGCGATCGAGAGCCTGGATCTGGCTCTTCTCGTCGATCGACAGGACGACGGGATGAGCGGGCGGGTCCATGTAGAGACCGACCACGTCTTCGACCTATTCGGCGAATTTTGGATCATTGGAGCGCTTGAACGTCCGCAAGCGATGTGGCTGGAGGCGATGGGCATCCCACAGACGCTGGACGGCGCGAAGCGAGATGCCGACGGTCTTGGCCATCGCCCGGCCGGTCCATTGGGTGGCTTCGCCCGGCGGTTCCGAGCAGGTGAGCGCCAGCACTTTGGCGACGACGCCGGTCGAAAGCGGAGGCCGGCCGGGCTTGCGCGTCTTGTCGTGCAGGAGACCAGCGATTCCTTCCTCGCCGTATCGCCGCTGCCAACGCCAAACGGCCGGACGGCTGACGCCGGCCTGTTTGGGCGTTTTGCAAGACCGGCAAGCGCTCGGCCGAAAGGAGAACAATCCGCGCCCGCTGCACATGTTTGAGCGGGCGACTACGGTCGCGGGCGATGACGAGCAGACGCTCGCGATCTTCGGCGGCGAGGATGACGTTGACAGTCTGGGACATGCCGCCAGACTCGCACATACCGCCACAATTGTGAATCCTATGTCAGCGTCAGTGCACTAGGATCCGGCAGCGGGGGCGTTTCCTGTGCATCGGAGAACGCCCCCATTACGTTCGTCGCTGTTTTTGACGAGCGCGCCGACAGGTCCGCGGCGGAGCCTATGAAATCCAGCGTGGCTCAGCCCGAAAGGAAGGGCCGCGGCGCGGCCACGCAGGGGATGAAATCGGCGACGGGCCCGGCCGAGAAGGCCATGCCTGGCGAGGCCGCGAAAAAGCGGACCCGACCTGGTCGAACGTCCTGGTGCTGCTCGCCGGCGTCATCCTGGCGCCCCGACGCACCGCCACGCCGGCGCTACGCATCTTGGGACGCGATCACGATCGGATTGACCCTTTCGCAGCGCGGCCTAGTTTACAGTGAGCCTGCTGAACTGGGCCGCGTCACGAAGTTCCGAAGTGTACAATGGAGGAATGGAATGGACACCTATCACGAAGGCCAAGAAGTCATGGTTGCTACGCCCGCCGGTAAATCTCAATGGAGCAAGGCGACGATTGTTCGCGTTATGCAGGGCCCGGATTTCGACCAGGATTGGTTTGTAGTCGAGTTTCCCGGCCGTTCGCGCGGCGCGTTTAGCGCGGATCATGTGCGGCCAGCCAACGCGGAAGGGTGTCGCGCGCTCTGTCTTTGACGGAACAGCCGGGATCATTCTCACCATCACCGGCCTCGCCAAGGCCCCGCCCTATTCCCGGATCGAGCAGGAGCAGAGCTTCGGATTGTGACGCGGCTCGTTGACCGCGGCGGCCAATTGCGAAACCATTCCTCAATCGTGACTCCGGAAAGGGAAAGGACCCCATGGCGAAGTCCAAGACCCCGAACGAGCGGATCAAGCGCGCATACATCGATTTCCTGAGGCAGGCGATGGGCCGGAGCGAGGCCTCGCTTGAGGCGGTCGCGGCCGCGTTTTGCGCACGGAGCTGGATGCGGGGCGCGAACAGTCGGCGGGCTCGGCCTCATACTCGTTCTAGCCTTGCCGGAGCGCGCGCCACGAACCGGTGCATCCCATGGTCGGCGACGACCAGGTACCCGAGCCAGCGCCCCTTACGAGCATTCCGGTAACCGGTAAGACAACTCGCCTGGGCTTCACGGCCCTTTTCCCTCAACTCAACTGGTACACTTTCACCCCGCCATTTGGCACAATTTGTCTCCGCCGTTGACAGCGAAACGCCGTCGCGGGCGCCGTGTATTGATTGGAACAAGTTTTGAGGCGAGCCTTGTAGGGCTTCTCGCCGGCGTGGCGGCGCGAGGCTCGGCTATAGCGGTGGATTGCCTGCCCCGGCCGGACCAATGGTGGCTCGAAGCACCTGTAATGACCCATCCTTCCGTTTCACTCCGGTCATCGTGACCGCCGAGCCGACCTTGATGTCGGTGATATGAGCTGCCCGTGCAATCCAAATCGCAGTATCCAGCCCGATGGTGATTTTCC
>PEFW01000111.1 GCA_002890675.1 Candidatus Methylaffinis lahnbergensis | reverse complement strand
CGATCCACGGCGCCATTTCGATGCGACACGTCATGAGACCGGCTTCGATGGTTTGTCAGATGACCTTGTTTCGCTCAAGACACGCCGCCCCGATCGCCGTCGCCGCCGATGAAGCCGCACGCCTTCGGATCGTCAAAGGCCGCCGCGACCGGCGTCGCCGCTCTTCTCAGATCCCGTCACAGCCACTCCCGCGATCATCGCAGGCTTGCATGCAACCGCTTGTCTCGCCGAATCGATCCGTCAGGCCACGCCAAACGACGCCATCCGCCAGCGCGTAAAAATACAATCCCCATAACCCCACCGCGCAAATCTCGCCGCGCCTTCGTTCAATCCGGCTTCAATGAGGTTCCCCGGATCACGGAACCCTTCGATCGCGCGCCGCGGGGACCTCACAGAAGCCTCTAGATTCCCGAATCAGCGCAGTTCTGATTCAACATGCTGGCTGGGCAAGGAGGCCAGCATGGATGGCGAGACCCTTATCGATTGATCTTCGTGAGCGTGCCGTCGCGGCGGTTTTACAAGGCGGGCTGTCGCGTCTCCGTGCCGGGCGCACAAACGAAAGCGCCCCGAAAGCCGGGGCGCTCCCAAAATTCAACCGGCCGTGCCTCAGGCAGCGACCTTGGTCGGCTTGACCTCCAGGAGCTTGCTGGAGTTTGCGATAGGGATCGACCGAGGCTTCATGGCCTCGGGAACCTCGCGCACAAGCTCGACGTGCAGGAGCCCGCTCTCCAGGCTCGCGGCCTTGACCTTGACATAGTCGGCGAGCTGGAAGCTACGCTCGAAGGTTCGCGCGGCGATGCCCTGGTAGAGCACCTCGCCGGTTTTTTCCTCGGCATTGGTCTGTTTCTCGCCGCGGATCGTCAGCCTGTTCTCCTCCGTCTCGATCGAGAGATCAGCATCGGTGAAGCCGGCGACTGCGACCGAGATGCGATAGGCGTTCTCTCTCGCCCGCTCGATATTATAGGGCGGATAGCTCGGCGCCGAGCCTTCCACACCGCCGAGTTGGTCGAGCATGGAAAACATCCGGTCGAAGCCGATGGTTGAACGGTAGAGGGGAGAAAAATCGAATGTCAGCATAGCATGACCCCCTGCTTGAGCGACATGCGAACGGTCCGCCTTCATGGCCCGACCTTTCGTATCACGCAGCCTTATGGCCTGCGCGTATCGTATTTAAGAACGCGTCAGAGCCTTTGCAAGAGGCTAACCCAAATATTTCTCAAATATCACTGTGTTTTCACATCACGATTACCGGACAACGATGTCAAAATATAAATGTAAAACGACATTGGCTAGTTCCTCCGTCTTGAATACTCCAGTTAATTTTTGGTATTAATACTACTCCGCCTTCATCGATGTCCGACTTCGAAATCGAGCGCTTTGGGAGCAGGAAGGTGTTTGACGGTTACACAGCGCGTCGACAATTCACGGATGAGCTTAAGCGAGGGGCGGTGGCCGTTGAGCCAGATTGCCCGAGAGCTCACATCGTCCCTTCGAGCAGGAGCAGAGTATCGTATTGTGACGCCGCGTTTCCGGCCCGTTCAAGGCTTGCGGGCTAGGTGCGGTAACAGCTCTGGGAATTTTCGGTGCAGCCGCGTGTGCCATTGCCGCGTATGCCAGCGAGGACCATGATCGGGATAGTGCCCGTCACTTCGACTTGGCACGCTGGCGGCCTTGAACGCCGCCCGTTGAGGGTTGAGCGTCCGCCCGTCCGTGCTCACCCGCGCGGTGCCGAAAATCGCCATCCCGGAGGGGGAGCAATGCGAAGGGGGGACGCGAACTTGGAACTCACCGCGTTCGCTACCCCCAGTTTAATTCAATAATCGCCGGACAAAAAGCACCCGCCGGGGAGGATCGGCGGGCGCTTCTGACCGGCGAGGGGGCGTAAGAGCGGCCAGAGCCTGCCGTTGCAATCGAACTTTGACCGTTACCGTGCTGTTAGCTGAACCGTGACCGAGCTTGTAACGGAGCTACGCCCATTCCACGGTGACGGCTGTCCAAAATTGCTCACATCAAGAGACCTGCGGATCTTATCCACATGCCCGCGCATCGGCAGAATGAGCATACTTAAATCCGGATATGCGGCTCGTCGTGCAGAACGACATTCAACAATGAACTGTGGACTTCGATGCCGCCGTTGTAGTCAATGAAGCCGAGTTTTCGAAATTTGTTCATGAAGGAACTCACCCGGGACCGGGTCGTTCCGATCATATCCGCAAGCGTCTCCTGGCTGATTTTCGCGAGGATCGGCTCCGGTTTCTCGTCCTTGCCAAAGTTCGCCAACAGCAGGAGCATCCGGGCCAGACGTTTCTCACTCGAATTGAACAGCTGATCGACGAGGTCCGCCTCGACGCGGATGGCCCGAGACAGAAGATGGGCAATGAACATCTCGGAGAACGCTGGCTCCTGATGGATCACGCGGACAATCACCGCTTTTTCCAGGCGCACGATGACGGTGTCCATTATCGTCGCGACCGTCGCTATGCGCCGCGCCTGCCCGGCAAGACATCCTTCACCGAAGAAATCGTTCGTTCCAAGCATTGCGACGACGGCTTCCTTGCCTTGCTCGGAAACGACGGTGACCTTCACCTTCCCGCTCTGGATGTAGAAGACCGCATCCGCGGGGTCTCCCTGTGAAAAGACAATATCGTCCGTGTGGTACTCCCCAATGCTGCGGCCCTCGCCAACCATGGCGAGAAAAGATTTCGGATCGAACGGCGGCCGGTCTTTGATTGCCATAGCAGACCTCCTGTACAAGGAGTTTCCGAAGAACGATAATCATAACATTTTTTTCCTAGCTGAAATGAGCAATTTTGAAAAAAATACCTATGTCAACCCTTGGGTCAAGAGTTCTGCTAGCTCCGAAAAATGGCCGCCTCTCGATGTAACCGGACGTTGCGAGGCGGAACACGTGGGCGGCGCTGAATTTGATGTGCAAACAACCTCGTTACTGATGATTTGTGATCTTCCGGGGCGGCACTTCTCCCTTCGGATGTCTCCTCGGTCTTCTCTGCGGCGCGTCCGCCCCGGTCCGGGGCTGGGTCATCGAGGGCGGGTCGCTAGCCGGGAACGTTTCAGCGAGCGCCTCGTCGAGGTTTGCATCCTCTTCGGCCTTCTTCTGCGCCTTGGTCTTGGTTTTCTTGGTCATGGGAACTCGTCCGGTTCGCCATTCGACTGATCCCGCATCGGGCCGGATCGTCGGCTACGTCACGTTAAGCGCCGCGCAAATCGAGCGCGCGTTCCTCCCCAAGCCGCAGCAACGCAACCGGCCCGATTCCCTGCCCGCAGCGGTGGACAAGGTCTATCAGGGACAAGGGCATGCCGTCTCCCTCCTGCCGTTCGCCTGCTCGGCTGACCAATGCGGTCCATCGTCGGGCTCGGCCCGAAAAGCCATCGCAAACGCGAGGAGGGCGAGGCCGGCAGGCAAAGCCAGGGACCACGTGCCAAGTGCGGCCTCGCATGCCGCACCGAGGCCGCAGCCGACGGTGAAGCCGACAATCGCCGGCAGAGTATGCGCCGCTCGGTTGCGCGCCTTGGCCACATCGGCCGGATCGCCCCGAGCAGCCGCTCAAGCCCAAGCGCCGCCATATCACACGGATTATCCAAGCAGGTTCGGACATTTGAAACCTTTATCGCCGCCGAACATTTCTTCTTTTGGATTATGTCACAGTTCGAGAGAGGAAACGATGGCACTTGCGATGGAAATGCCCAAGAAGTCTTTGACTTCAACCCGGGGCTTTGCCTCCATGGACCGGGAAACACAACTTACGATTGCGCGAAAGGGCGGCGCAAGCGTACCGAACGAAAAGCGCAGTTTTTCGCAAAATCGCAGATTGGCGGCCGAGGCTGGGCGAAAGGGCGGACAGAGTGTCAATCCCACAAACCGCAGCTTTTCGCGCAATCACGCACTCGCATCGGAGGCCGGCCGCAAGGGCGGACATGCCTCGCACCCCGGGCCGAAAAAAGCCGGCGATCAAGAATGAGGCATCTTTCGCAAGCGCAAACGCGGTAGCGGGGCCTACCGCGTTTGCGTTGCAAGAATGAATGCCTCGGGCTTGGCTCCTGGATCGCTCCTGACGACGGCCCTGGGTCCGCGCCGTCCCGCAAGCCGAAGAAGCGGCGAGTGCGAGGCGCCGATCTTGGCGTCCATGGTTTTCGGCTTGCACTCGACGAAGCCCTGACGCTCAGAGGTAGAGTCGCCGCGAAGGACCACATCGGCGCCGCCATCGATAAAGATGGTTCGGTCGGTCATATGGCCGTTCGTCTCACCTCCGGCCTTCAGGGCGCCGACTTGCGCCAGACGCTCGCCAGCCAGGGCTGCTGTTCGCGTGGCACGCCGTCAGGGCGGTATAATGGGTTAGCTCGACGAACCTCGCAGCTGACGTATAGCGCCGCCAACTTTCAAGATCATGACGCACGCCGTAGCGCCCGCTATTCCAGCCTTCTTCATTGTGGCCGCGTAGGTTCGAGCTAAGCAGCACACCACCCGGTTTTAGCGTGGTGTGCAGTTCCAGCAACACGCGTGACGATCCAGCCCCACTTGGCGCGCAGCGCCCCGGACCAAGGTTGGTAGGCCTTCGAAAGTCCGAACTGCTGGTCACGGCACTCGCTCCCGTTTCAACCTGTTTCGCCAGACTCGCCAAGGTTATCACATGATGGTTCTGCGTAGGAGAGTTCGCTAGCCCCGTCATATCGCTGGCTGGGATCTAGCCTCAGTTGCAGTTTTGGTCCGGCCTTCGTCAACGGGCTGTTAAGGGAATGCGCGCAAGGCTTGTGTGGAAACCACTCCTGGAGCTGCCCATGTCCTGGGACGAAGCTGTTGAAGAGGCCAACGCAGCCTCCTCGCCGGATGCGCCTATCCTCAAGATCAGAGCGCGCGCGGCGGACTCGATCCTCGGCTCTGCGTCTTTCAAGACCGCCGGCCAAGACTCGGGCCGACGATGGCCTTTCCTCTTCGAACGCCTTCTCCGTTTTGGTCCGCGCGCGGCCTTGGCGGCCAGCCTCGTTGGTTTTATGGGGGTGGCGGGCGCCTATTTTTCCGGGCGTCAGTTGCCCTTTTCCGCGAGGACGCCGCAGCCCGCCTCGCTCGACGGGCAGCAACCGGGCGACGAGCGCGCCGAGATCCTCGGCATGGTGCACCAAATGGCCGACGAAATCCGCGCCCTCAAAGCCAGGGTCGAGGCGGTGCACGCCCAAAGCACGAGCACAAAGGAGGCCACGGCCCTCGAAGGCCTCAAGGCGCGTCTCGGTGCGGTGAAGACCGAAACCGGCGCCGAGATCGCCGAACTTGCTGGCAAGGTCAACCGCCTGCAAAGCGAAGTCACGACGAAGCTCGCCAAAGCAAGCCGGGGCGCGGTCCCGCGCGCTGGCGCTACGAAAGCCCCGCGCAGCGACGCCTTCGATGCGTCCCAAAATCCCGGCGCCCCGGGAGCGCCTCGCCCGCTTGGAAGTCTCGCCCCGGCCGCAAAGGGCCCGGTGCAGACTTTCTGAAGAGGGCCCCGCGAACGCGCCTGAGCCTTCGCACGCGGCCGCGGCGCGAGGCTATGCCACCCTGATGGCCTTGCTACGATCCTGGCGATCGTTTTTCCCCAGTGGCGAGGCCAAGCCGAAGTAGTGCAGGTAGATATTAGCAAGTAACGGCGAGATCACCGCGCCCTGCCCAGTGCCCCTTTCACGCAGGCATTGTCACGTCGCCAGCGGGCTTGCCGTCACTGACCTATAGCCGTACCGTCCGAGATGATCAAAATCAGCTATAGCGGCTATCGCTTTCCGCCCGAAATCATCCAGCACGCGATCTGGCTCTATATTCGGTTCACGCTGAGCTTCCGCGACGTCGAAGATTTGTTGGCGGAACGCGGGATCATGGTCTCCTATGAGACCGTCCGGCGCTGGGTGAACCATTTTGGACCCAAGATCGCGGCCGATCTTCGCAAACGCCGGCCGAAACCGCATACCATCTGGCATCTCGACGAAGTCTATCTCAAGATCGATGGCCGGATGGTCTATCTGTGGCGCGCCGTCGACGCGGAGGGCGAGGTCCTCGACGTGCTGGTCCAGACCAGGAGGAACAAACGGGCGGCGCTTAAATTGATGCGCAAGCTGCTGAAGAAATATGGCTTTGTCCCAGACAAGCTCGTCACAGATGAGCTGAGATCTTATGCCGCCGCAGCCAGTCATCTTGGAATCGCAAAACGCCACGAGCGTGGCCGATGGCGCAACAATCGAGCGGAGAATTCGCATCAGCCAACCCCACGAAGGGAGAGGAAGATGCAAGGGTTCAAGAGTGTGGGATCCGCGCAAAGATTTCTCTCAACCCACGCAGCCACCTATAACACTTTCAATGTCCAACGCCATCTGACATCAGCAAGAACGCACCGAGCCACGCGGGGGCGTGACGCGTTCCGGCTTCGGCTTTTCCGGGGCGTGGGCCGCGCCATTGATGGTGTGCTGACCTTCCATTTCCTCGGCGGTGAGGGCGTTGCCGATCTCTTCCGGGAAAGCGCGGCGCAGCGCTCCGGCCTCGGCGCATTTTTCGAGCTGCCCGACCGGACGGTTCGACCACATTTCGTTCGGCACATCGGTGTCGGCCCATTTGGCATAGGCTTCGAACCAATAGACCTTGGGGCCGACGAAACTGCGCTCCTTGCCGTTGAGCTCGCGCGTGATCGTGACCCGGCACCACTCGGGAAACTGCAGCGTGAGGCTGCGCTCCTGGCCCTTGGACTTGCCTCGCCCGGCCTTGCCCTTGAAGGCGCGATCGTCGGACCGAAGTCCGGGGCGGGCATGCCGGCGTATTGGCCGGTTCGGAACGCCGTGGTGCGCAGCTCGGAGATGCCGGGCCAACCCTCTCGATCATCTTGCCGGCCACACTCGACCACATCGGCACCATGTGGACCGGCCGCTTGAATGGGTCGAGATTGCGGGCGCGGCAGTGCCGGCGTCGCGCCGGAAATGGGACCCCGCGAGATCAGTTGCGGCGCTTCAGATGGTCTTCGAGATAGGCGAGCGCATCCTGCCGGTCTCCGTCATTGGCCGAAGCCACCGCCTTGTCATAGAGATCGATGATCCCTTTGTCCTTTTTGGAATCAATCGCGGCTTCCCGCGCCAAGGTCAGCCACATCAGGCCGAGCGCGCGCCGCGGCCGAACATCTTCGCGGCCCATGAAGAGCGTTTGTCCGAGCAGAGCCTCTGCTTGGAGGTGCCCTTTATCCGCGGCGAGAAATAGCCAGCGGATTGCCTCCCGGCCATCCTTATCGACACCCGCCCCGTCGAGATGCATCTGCGCCAAATTGTATTGGGCGTTCGCATCGCCGAACGTCGTCGCGGCGAATTGGAACATTTGCAGCGCGCGTTGGGGATCCGGACGGACCTTACTATTGGCGATTCCGTTCAGATTGTAGTTCCCAAGCGAGACCAACGCGCTCGACACAACCGCGCGATCGCGCCGGTTCGGGTCGTCCTCATCGTAATTCGCGACGATTTGCGAGAAATAGTCATATGCCTTGATATCGTCGCGCGGCACGCCGTCGCCATTGGCATAAATTTTGGCGAGTTTCCATTGCGCCAGCGATTCGCCTCCCGCCCCGGCATATTTCAAGGCCTCGATCGCGGTGGTGGCATAGCCTGAACGAAACC
>PEFW01000110.1 GCA_002890675.1 Candidatus Methylaffinis lahnbergensis | reverse complement strand
ACGCCGTCGAGAAGCGGGCTCCAGCGGGAAAGACGATCCAGGCGATCGTCGACAATTACGCCACCCATAAACATCCGAAGGTCCGCCAATGGCTCGCCCGCCATCCCCGCTGGACCTTTCACTTCACGCCCACTTCGGCATCTTGGCTCAACGCCGTCGAGGGTTTTTTCGCGACCCTGACAAAGCGGCGATTGAAACGCGGCGTGTTCCGATCGATCGCCGATCTCCAAGCCGCGATCAACCCCTTCCTCGATCAACCGCTGCTGCAATTCGATGCCGGGCTTTTCACGGCGGCAACGACTGCATCGCAGCGGTCAGGCTCTTGGCATTCTTGGTCGCCAATTCCTGATACGCCTTGGTCACCTCCTGAACGGCGGCTCTTGATGCGTTGCCGCTCTCGGTCAGAGCCTCGGCGTTGCCCTTCAGGATCTTCTCAGCTGCTTCGCCACTCTTGGTTAGCGCCTCGGCACTGGCTTCGACGATCAGTTCAGCGGGTTGTTTGGCCATGGCGGGAAATCCTATAACGCGATGTCCGCTGATGGACCCGAATCCGACGTACGTGAGAGACCTTCGTCCCGCAACCGCGTTTCTCCCATCGCTATCCGGAAAGGCATTCCAGAAGCAATCTTCCCACCTGCTCCGGCTGCTCCTCCCCCACCCAATGTCCGGCGTCCTCGACCAGGTGCGTCCCACGCCATCGAGTACAGGCAGTGGTTTGCATTCTCTCAAGCGCACCGGGCGTGTAGTAGACAGCCCAGTCGCTCTTACCGGCGTCGGTCCCGGCAACGGCTTGTTTGAGCTGGTCCAGCGCCGTGCCAGCAAGACGCGCAGCTGGGACATCGACTGGAAGCCGGAGCGCCTCTCGGCGAGTTTTCACGGGCGCGATCTCTTCGCACCGGTCGCAGCCATGCTGGCGCGCGGCTAGCCGCCACCCGGCCGGCCGCGCACGGATGGCGCGGATCGCCGGGCAGACTGGCCGGACGACCTCTGCGAGATCGTTTACGTCGACTCAGCAATGCCATGACTGGGTCGAGGGCGGCCATGCTGCCGCCCAACGTTAAGCTAGTGGTCTGATTCATTCGGACGATTCCCAAATCGGCCGAAGCAGTCCAAGCTCTTATTGTGAGAGCTTCGCCCACCATCACCATGACGCAGCGACCGTCCGGCGTCATGCAAACGATCCTCGCGGGTTTGACGATCTTTTCGGATAAGTTCCCCGTTTTTCATAGCCACGCAGCCGCTCAAGTTACACGCGAGCCTTCCGGTCCGATGCGAATCGCGCACTCGATTGTGGTCCCTCCACAAACGGAAACGCGATTGGTTTCAAATGCCGGTAACAAAACGCCAGCCGGCGGCAATGATTTTGGCCCGCTCGATGACTTTAGCCATAGCGTTCCCCCCATTTATAAAGAGCCTTTAATACCGGGCCTAGCGCTTGTCCTTTGTCGGTAAGGAAATATTCGAACCGGGGCGGATGTTGCTCATATAGCCGCGTTCCGATCACCCCCTGTTTTTCGAGGGTCTTGAGCCGCGCGGACAGCGTGTTTGGCGCGACGCCCGAGAGCCCCGCCTCCAAATCATGAAACCGCAAAGGACCCTTGCGGAACAGATCCCGGAGCACGAGCAACGACCATTTTTCGCCGACGACATCGAGGGCTTGGGCAACCGGGCAATTTTGGTCATATCCGCCTGTCATGAATGACAAATACGCGCTTCGCTAAAATTTTTCAACTAACTATCTATTGACAAGTCGCTATATTTTATGTATGTACTTTTAGAGTTGGCCTTCCCTGAGGTGACGCGTCGCGGATCGTCAGTCGGGTTCATCTGACTAACGCTTTGGCAGTTCACGGGTTTGTACCGTGACAACGACATTCGAAAAGGGGCGGCTTAACCGTCACCTTTGATGATCCACGAATCGAATGGTGTGATCCTTGCTTTTGGAGGTATGTGATGATCGTTCCTGCCTATCTTCCCTATTACGTGCTCACCGGCGCAGTCGGCACGATAGCGGCTCTCCTGTTTGGATTGCGCAGCGCGCTTCGCAACGCCGGTTGGACCACTTACGACCGCACCGTGACCGTCGACGCCGCAGCCATTACCGTCATCGGATGGTTTCTCCTGGCCATCGCGCTCGCATCGGCCGATGCCTATCGTGGCACCGCGGATCGTATCCCCACGATCCAATACGGAATTCTCGTTCCGGTCCTCATCGGCGGGTTACTGATCTGGCGATCGCCCCGCGTCGCGAGAATCATTGATGCGGTGCCCCAGCATTGGCTAATCGGGGTTCAGCTCTATCGCGCGTTAGGCGTGATTTTCCTGATGCTTTATGCGGCGGGCAAGCTGCCTGGATTGTTCGCCTGGCCGGCTGGCCTCGGCGATGTCCTTGTCGGCGTTCTCTCGCCGGTCGTCGCCATTGCGTATTGGCGTGGGCCGCGCGAGAATGCCGATCTGGTCTCCGCGTGGAACCTATTTGGGCTTGCCGATCTCGTCGTCGCGGTGACGACGGGATTTTTGACTTCCCCCTCGGCGTTCCAGTTATTTGCCTTCGATCTACCGAATGAGCTCATTAGCGAGTTTCCGCTGGTGCTTATTCCGGTCTTCCTCGTGCCGCTCTCGGTACTCCTCCATCTGGCGTCGCTGACCAAGCTCCGCCGGGGTGCCTTGCGCGACAACGACCATCGAGAAATCGCACGCGCTCAGGCGTGATTCCGGGTTGTTGGCGCCGCAAGGCTTCGAGGATTGACGTTACGGGCGGTCCTGGCAAAGGCGCCAGGACCGCCTCGCCATTCCAGCCTCCAGCGGCTCGGGCTGAAAATCGGGTGAGGCGACAGAACGCAAACAACCGTCAGTGAGGAGGTTATATGTCGCAGGACAAGGTTGTGGTGGTGGCTGGTGTGGGGCCGGGCAACGGGACGGCACTCGCGAGACGCTTCGCAGAAAGCGGCCGCCGCGTGGCGATGCTGGCGCGAAACAAGGAGCGGGTCGAGGCCCTCGCGGCGAACATCGCAGGCGCGCGAGGATTCGAGTGCGACGTGAGTGATGCGTCTTCGGTCGAAGCTTGCTTCGCCGCGGTCGCGCGCGAACTCGGCGAGGTCGACACCTTGCTCTACAACGCCGGCACGGGCGTCATCGCCGATGTGGAATCGATCACGGCGGAACAGTTCGAGCAGGCTTGGCGGGTGAATGCACTTGGCTCGCTCCTTTGCGCGCGCCAGGTCATTCCCGCCATGAAGTCGAAGGGCGCTGGAGACATCGTGTTCATCGGCGCCACCGCATCGCGCCGGGGCGGCAAGATGACCGCCGCCTTCGCTCCTGCGAAGGCCGCCCAGCGCAGCCTTGCGGAATCCATGGCGCGGTCGCTCTGGCCCACCGGCATCCACGTCGCTCTCATCGTGGTCGATGGCGCCGTCGACCTGGAGAAGACGCGCGCCAAGATGCCCGACAAGCCGGACGACTTTTTCGTCGATCCTGCCGGCGTCGCCGAAATTGCCTGGCAGCTTACGCAGCAGTCGCGTCGAGCGTGGAGCTTTGAGGTTGAGGCGCGCCCATTCGGAGAGAACTGGTAGCCGGCAGCTCCGGAATGCCGTCTGCCGAAATCGGCGCAGTACTCGAACGAAGCAAAACGATGGCGGAAACCGACGGTCTCGAGCGGCGATTATCACGCGTCCAAGAGCAGTCATTATACCAACCGCCATTAAGTCTGACCTGTGAGGATCCATTGGCCTGATCCGATGGAGGTGATGCGCTGGGGATCGTCGATGAGACGGTTCCAGGCGTCGCAGAAGGCCTCGAGGATGGCGTCGTAGTTGTCGAAGATGCGGTTCGACAGAAAGCGCTGGCGCAGGGACCGCCAGATGTTCTCCTGTGGGTTCAGCTCGGGTGACCGCGGCGGCAGGAGCATCAGGGTCAGGTTGTTCCTCGACCTTGCCCTTGTCATTGCCTTTGCCGGGTCGGCCAAACCGATCCTCGAACAGATAATGGCTGACGAGTTCGGTGAAGGCGCGGGTGCGCTGGCGCTTGCCGTCGCCGAGAATCCTCGCCACCGCGATTTTGAGATTGTCGTACAAAATTGAAATCGGCACGCCGCCGAAGAACGCAAATGCCGAGACGTGCCCATCGAGAAAGGCTTCGGTAATCTCCGCCGGATAGGCCTTGATGAAGCAAGCATCCGACTGCGGCAGGTCGAAGCAGAAGACATGCAGCTTCATCCGCACGCCGCCGATGACGCCGACGCATTCGCCGAAATCGACCTGGGCATGGCCGGGCGGATGGGCGAGCGGGACGAAAACCTCGCGCGACCGGGTGCGGGCGATCCGCACGTAATCCTTCACGACCGTATAGCCGCGGGCAAACCCGCGTTCGATCCGCAGCCGTTCGAAAATCCGCTTCGCCGTGTGCCGTTGCTTCGGCGGCGCCGTCTTATCGGCCTCGAGAATCGCGTCGATGACCGGAACCAGCGGCCCAAGCTTCGGCCGCTCTGGAGCCTTGGACCGCACATAGCCGGGAAAACCCGCGCCGCCTCGCGCCGGCTCTTCCCTTCGACGAAAACAAACCGTCGAACCTCCCCCGGGCAGCAGTAGGGGCCCGTAATTCGTCCAATGCCAATGTGGAGGCGTCGAAAGTAAGGGCGTAGAGTTCATGCGCAACCATTTGTTGGAAAGTTTGCGCCGGAAAACTACGGGAGACTTGCGTCTTGATGACAGAAATTTCGGCATTCCTCGGCGTGCGACCGCGAGCCGGCCCGCCCCGAAATTCGTTGCAAACACGCGTCGAAAGCTCAGGCTTGCCAAAAACCCGATGCCGTCTCAGAATAGACTTTGAACCGGCGTCCATCTGGGGAATGTCGGCTAAAGCCAGTCCAGCTAAAGTTAATTTAGCGTGTCATTTAAGGGAGGTTACTCATGCCGGTTCTGTCGGAAGTTCTGAAAGCCAACGAGACCTACGCCGCGAGTTTCGGCGCCAAATAGCAATTGGCAATGCCGCCGGCGCGGCGTTTCGCCATCCTCACCTGCATGGACGCGCGTCTCGATCCGGCCAAATATGCCGGCCTCTCCGAAGGCGATGCGCATGTGATCCGCAACGCCGGCGGGCGGGCCAGCGACGATGCTATCCGTTCGCTGGTGATTTCCTATAAGCTGCTTGGCACGCTCGAATGGTTTGTCGTCCATCATTCCGATTGCGGCATGCTGACGTTTGACGACGAGATCATGAGCAGGCTGCTCGACCAGAGCCTGGAAGGAGCGACGGTCGACGAAAAAGGCTGGCACGATCACGGGCGCGGTCCCGGCAGCGTCCACGGCCATTACGTGAAATGGCTGGCGTTCAAGGACGTTGCGGCGAGCGTGGTGGAGGATGTCAAATGTATCCGCTCGCACCCGCTGGTGCCCGGCCATATCCCGGTTTACGGCTATTACTACGATGTGAAGACCGGGCGTCTGGTCGAGGTGCCGGAAGCAACGGCCGCTGGCAAGGCCAAGGCCTGACTTAAACATTACGGTTGATTTCGTTTGGCGGCCAATCAAGCGAAGTCCGGCGTGATCGAGGCTTGTGCTCCATCCGGGACCGCCACACGGCGCGCTACCGGCATATTGGTCACGCGAGAGGGACAACCGCATCCTTGAGGAATACGGTCTGCCTGAGGGTCCTCATCCGAATTACGAGATTGACCATCTCATCCCGCTTGATCTAGGTGGGGCCGATGACGATGCAAACCTCTGGCCACAGCCGCGCCGGTCCATCGAGCCGATGTGGAACGCCGAGCGCAAGGACAGGCTGGAATGGGCGCTTGCGGACCTGGTCTGTTCGGGGCGGCTTGATCTTACGGCCGCTCAGCGGGAGATACGTGAGGACTGGATCGCCGCGTACCGGCGGAATTTCCGCGATGCTCCTTGAGCGAGCGTTTCGACAGGCGGCGCCATGACTGAAAATACAGTCGCAAATCTGGAACACCGGTTTCAAAAAGGCCAGTCCGGCAATCCCGCCGGGAAGCCAAAGGGCGCGCGACACAAGGCAACTATTCTTGCCGAAAGGCTCATGCAAGACGACGTAGAAATGATCGTCAATGCTGTTCTTACCGCCGCGCGCAACGGCGATATGATGGCGGCGAAGATCATCCTCGACAGGATCGCGCCGGTGCGGCGGTCTACTTCCTTTGACTTGCCCAGGATCGAGGGATGGGCTGACGTGGGTGCTGCGCGCGCAGCACTCTTGGACGCGGTCGCCGATGGCGATCTGACGGCCGCCGAGGCGGTGGACCTTTTTAAGCTGGCTGAGAAAGTTGCCCGGTCGCGCGAGGCGGCGCGATCAAATGGCTGATCTCGATCACCGGCGAGCCCTAGTTCGGCTTGGGTGTCTTGCCGTAGCCGTATTCGTTCCGCAATCACCACTAATGCTTGGACGCCTTGCGGAACTCTGGCGCTTCACCAGAGTTGAGCCTTTCGATCTCCAGAAGCGCCTTCCTCTGCCTCTCCTCGAAAATCTTTTCCATGGCGTCGTCGTTGGCGGCCGGCGTGAGCTGGTTCGTCCGCATGCGGATGGTTTGCTCGATCGTCGAGTCGGCGGCGGTTACGGAATTGAGGTCGTCAAGCCGAAAGCTCAAGCCGCTGCCGCCTGACCCCTTCCGTCACCAAGATTCAGTGATAGCTCAGACACGAATGCAGGCAGCGAGTCATCTCCAGCACTGACAGTTCGCACTTCACCAAAGGGGCCGATAATTCCCGCCCCTTTTACGCTCGGCTTGAAGGGGATAATGGGGAGTTTCAACTTCCCCGGGGACAATTTCGGTGTCAAATTTCGGTGTCGTAGGCGGTACCAGCACCCTGCCCGCTGGTATCGGCTGGCTGCTGAGGGGCGCGACGCCCATTGCAGCAAACGCATCCGCGGTGGCCAGGAGATCGCGGCGGGACAATGAGGCTCTTCGATCGGCGCGTGCCTTTGGCCGGAATCTCGAAGAGTACCTTGCCGCTCGTAGCGCGCGCCCGTGGGCTAAACGCTCTTGCCCCACAAATCAAATCGCATGATGACCGCTTTTCGCAGAGTCTCAAGTCTCCATGCCCGCTAAGACCGGTGCAGCAAGCGGCGGTTGGCGATTGTCTGCCGTTTGATCCTTTCCCTTTCGATCAGAATGGTCCGGCTCCGCCCGAAGTAGACGTCGGCGGGCCTCAGGTTGCCGATTCTCTCATGATAGCGCCCCCCGGATGCCTTCACATTCACGATGCGCTATCCTGTCGAGGAAGCACTCCGCGCCACCGCGCGCGGAGGCATCGCGGAGATTGCTCATGGCATCTGAGGGCGAAAGGGCGGTGGGCCCCACGTTGGGAGAGATGGATCTGGACGAGTTTCGCCGCGCGGGGCATCGCATCGTCGACTGGATCGCCGACTACCGGGCGCATCCCGAATGCTACCCCGTTCTGTCGCGCTGCCGACCGGGCGAGGTTCGCGCCCAACTTCCAAGGGCAGCGCCGTCGGAGGCTGAATCGATCGAATGCATTTTGAATGATTTCGAGCGCCTGATCCTGCCGGGAATTACGCATTGGAACCATCCCGCGTTCTTCGCCTATTTCGCCATCACGGGCTCGGGCCCGGGGATTCTCGGCGAACTTCTTGCGTCCGCGCTCAATGTGAACGCCATGCTGTGGCGGACATCGCCAGCGGC
>PEFW01000011.1 GCA_002890675.1 Candidatus Methylaffinis lahnbergensis | reverse complement strand
CGCGCCGGAACCATGACCCACGACTACAAGCGACACGGCACGACAACGCTGTTCGCCGCACTCAATGTGCTCGACGGCACAGTAATCGGCCGCAACATGCAGCGCCATCGCCATCAAGAGTTCATTCAATCAACAGTCCAAACCCTTCGCTTGGACCGCCGATCCAAACAAAATCATCGCCGCTGTCAAACGAGGGCACCAAGTGTTAGATTCGATCCACTAGCAATAATTTGCTGCATATCGGACAAACTTGGAGGTTTCATAGCTTGCATAATATTCGCAATGTCTTCTGGAGTTTTCATTGCTGTTTTTGCGATGATAGTATCGATGATAGTTGACAACTTTTGGAACGTTAGCATGTAGTGCTGCATTGTTTCGATCATTTGGTCCAATTTGGTGGTTTCGTCGCGTTGAAGCGCAGTTCGCAGGTTTTCTCTACGAATTTGTTCACGAGTATTTGAGATTATTTCTTCAAGGATATCGTCGTTAGTTCGTTTTGGAGTAGTCTCTCCTACGGTCGGAGCATTTTTTACCTTTTCCTCAAGTTTTGGCCACCACACAGCGAAAATCTCTTCGAGATCAGCGTCTGGTATTTGAGCGGGACCGAGCAATCGATTTAATGCGAAGACGATCTTCGACGTTCCCTCGAAGCTAACCTGATTTGCTTGGAATTGGGAAAGTGGTCCTGCGAGCTGACCGGGGGTTAAGTCTATCAAGAACGGGCAAACATGTGCTTGATCGATAACTTTCGACAGCGCACCAGCTTCGAACAAGAGCCATGGATTGTTTTGGTTTTCAGGAGTAACGCAGATGATTCCGAGCTGAGCTTCTGAAAGCTCAGAAGAAACGTTGCTTAACCAACGTGATCCAGCCGAGATGTCTTCGTCAGACATCCAAGGCCTAACAGACTGAATCACACGTGGGAGCCACCAACGCAATGCTTCAGCTATGAACTTACTTCTGGTACCGGACCAGCTCAAAAAGACCTTCATTAAACCACCCATTAAAAGTGCGACGAGCAGTGACGTGCCAGAGCCAAGACGGTGAAGCCCAGCCCGAAAAGCGCCCAAATGTGATAATGTGCATGTGGAAATTCTCTATGAAAATCGGGGGATTCACGCCGCTCTGCTTTGATTTACGATTCCCGGCATGGCGTACAGGAACACCGACAGCATCAGCCGGATCGTCCGTTCCGAACTCCGTTGCCGGGCCATTATCAAGGCGTCGCCTGACATGCCCCCGAAAATGCTAGCCTGCCAGCGCAGCCTCACGAAGTACAGCCACGCGGATATTATCGACGATTTCTATCTGGTCCGCACGGTTCTAACCATGCTCTGGGCGACAGTTTTGTCGCGCCCAAGACGGTTCCGCGATACGCCAAGGATGCTGCCGCTTTCCCGATATGGGCCGTCGAGCCGAAACTCGACGAACGCAAGCGCCTTGGCTTTAGCGTGCTGATCTTCCTCATCGTCTACGCCTTATTGCTTGTCGTCGCAAAAAAGAAGACTTGCTTGCGCACCGAGGCGCATGTCAGCCTTGATGCGCCATAGGCTTGCCAGTTTGCGAAACCAGCACGTCTGATTTCCTCGCCAGCCCGCAGGGCGGTGCCGGGCGCGAGGATGGCCTTCCCTGGCCCGAAAAAGCCGGAAAAATGGGGAGCCTCGATGCAGCCTCGCAATGTATATCAACCAGACCTTCAGCGACAAGCTGTTGCCTGCTCCGGCAGATGAGGAGGAGAGAGCCTGAATGGAAACATTACTGAGTCATTCGGCCTATTTCTGGCTCGGCCTTGGCGCGTTTCTTATCGTGTTCGAGGCCATTACCACGCCCGGGCTCGGCCTGTTCCTTGCTGGAATCGGGGCGTTGTGCACCGGCCTTCTTGTGAAAGCGGGGGTCGTGGATGAAGGGGCCTTGGGCGCGCAGGTGGCCTGGTTTCTTGGCCTGACCTCGTTCTGGGCGGCGGTGCTGTGGAAACCTCTTCTGAAGTTCCGCATGCAAAGCAGGCACAAGGACGGCATCGAACTCAACAACATGGTGGGAGGCACCGCAACCGTCGGCGAACACGGCCTCGAACGCGGCCGGATCGGACAGGTGGCCTGGTCGGGGACGCTCATGAATGCCGAGCTTGAGGCTTCGGCGCCTGTCGAAACCCTGCCTGCCGGCGCGCTCGTCGCGATCAAGTCCGTCTCCGGCACCACACTGACCGTCATCCCCAAATAGGAGATTTTGTCATGAATTTTACGCATGTAATGGATTTCACGACTGTATTTGCGCTGGTTATCACCCTTATCGCGGCCATTACCGTATTCAAGGGTATTCGGATCGTGCCGCAGCAATCCGTCTGGATTGTCGAAAAGCTCGGCAAGTTTGACCGCAAGCTCGAACCTGGCCTCAACATCATCATCCCTTATATTGAATCGGTACCCTACCAGCATTCGCTCAAGGAATACGCGATGGAGGTGCAGGAGCAGACGGCGATTACGCGCGACAACGTCACTTTGCTGCTCGACGGCATCATTTACTTAAAGGTTACCGATCCCGTGCATGCGTCGTATGGGGTGACCAACCCCGTGTTCGCCGTAACCCAGCTCGCGCAAACCACCATGCGCTCGGAAATCGGCAAGCTCACCATGGACGCGACCTTCGAGGAACGCGACCGCCTGAATGCCAATATCGTCACCGCCATCAACGCCGCGGCGCAGAGCTGGGGCATTCAGTGCATGCGTTATGAAATCAAGAACATCAGCCCGCCGGCGAGCATCCTTAAATCCATGGAAATGCAGGTCTCGGCCGAGCGGCAGAAACGCGCGGTGATTTTAGTCCGAAGGCAAGCGCCAGTCGCAGATTAACGTGTCTGAAGGCGAGAAGCAGCAGGTGGTGCTGAAATCGGAAGCAGCACAGATCGACCAGATCAACCGCGCGCGCGGCGAAGCCCAGGCGCTACTCATGGTGGCGGAAGCGACCGCCGGCAGTATCCGCCAAGTGGCGGCAGCCATCAGCGAACCGGGCGGCCGCGAGGCGATCGAGCTTAAAGTGGCCGAGCAGTATGTCGATGCCTTCAAGAATCTGGCCAAGACGAGCACTACCGTGCTGCTGCCCAGCGACGCGGGCAATGCGGGCTCCATGGTCGCCCAGGCTCTGACCGTGTTTGACACCGTGCGCAACCGTCGTGATTCCGCGCGCGGGGGCACTTCTATTGTACCAAGATCGCCTCCAAGCACCCCCTGAAAGGGCGGGGACAAGAAGTATATTCAATGAAGCCCTGTCATCCCGAGCGTAGCTAAGGATAGTATTACCTGTTCATAAGTAGATCGATATTTTTCTTGGCTGTGCGGGGCCGCGCAATTCGCTTGGGGCAAGAAAGACAACGATGCGCGCCTCTTGGATCACAAGACACTGGAAGCGATACGCGAACGTGCTCCTGAGTTCGTCGAAGGGGCGGCAATTGCAGGAGGGCGAAAGCCCGGAAGCTGGTGTTCGGGTTTTGCGGTGGGACCGGTTGACGGTCCATGGTTGGCGTATGCGGAGATTCCTTCAGGCGCCCGAAGGGGGAAGAGCCGGAAGAAAGCGGAAGCGATGCTGGCGGGCTACCGGCGCGGCGGTTTTGGCGGGTTGCAGGCGAAGCCGCTTTTCGGCCGGCCGAACTTTCTGGCCAAGCATTGAAGGGGATATCTTCGATACTGCCACGCTAAAGAATCCGTTGCGAATGAAGCTCGCTTTCGCTTTGCCCGCTGGAGCAAGCGGGGAATCCGGCAGTAGATATTCGCGGCGGTTGCGGCGCCTTCGCCGCCGTCGCCGCTGCGCCAGCGACGGAAAAGGGGGGGCCGAATTTCAGACGATTGGGCTCCAGGCCGGCGTCTTAGGAACATTCATCATCTGCGCAGTTGCCCTCAACATGGTGGAGGTTATGGAAAGTAAGGCTACCGGGCTGGGCAGGATTGAAAGTCATCGGGTTGCCAGTGGTGAGTATCAACCAACAAAATCGAGTAATATGTTCTGCGGTCCTCGGGAATACGTCAAAATATTTAGTCCATCCCCACAGATAGATAAACTTCGTTCCGTTTTGTGTATCGATAATATCTTGTGGAGTGATCGGCGCCGCCGGTATGAGTGGCGCGGCGCCCCCCATACTGATGGCTTTTGGGCCAAGCATGCCTGGGCCAGGGGGACAGATAGTCTGAGTGAAATCAAATCCGCTTTGGAGCGGGGTATTGCGGATTTCACATGCGACGTAGAGCCTCATTCGTTTGGTCGGCGTATCACCTGTATTTTGCCAAACTGGACGAATGCGCCAGTTGAATTTGTGAGTAACAGGATCAACTTCCCAAGTTGGCGTGATACCAGCAGCGAATACAAACGCTCTCTTGTCAGCGATCAAGGCTTCTTTAGTCAGCTTACCTTGACTTGTCGTTGCAACCCACAGTGTTCCTGTGAATGCCGCAATTATGATAGTGGCGAGCGCAGTATTTCCGCCGTCATGGTCCTCAATAAACTCTCCAGAACATCCAACATAAATGCCAATCGTGGCTCCGAAAGTGGATGGATTTTTTTCGGTGGTGGTTTTAGACTAGAGCTGCGTCAGCAGGGCTTCCGCGCTTGACACTTCGACCTTGCCTGGCGCCGCTTCGACGTTGAGCTTTCGCACCACGCCATTGTCGACAATCATCGCATAGCGCTGCGAGCGGATGCCGAGCCCGCGCGCGGTGAGATCGAGCGAAAGCCCGAGCGCGCGCGCGAAATCGCCGTTGCCGTCGGCGAGAAAGGTGATCTTGCCATCGGCGCCGGCGCTTTTCGCCCACGCGTGCATGACGAAAACGTCGTTGACGCCGGTCACCGCGATCTCGTCCACTCCCTGCGCCTTGAATTGATCGAGGTTGTCGAGAAAACCTGGCAAATGGTGTTTGTCGCACACAGGTGTAAAAGCCCCGGCTACGCCGAAAAGGACCACTTTTGGCCTTTGAAAATCTGATCCGTGGTCCGCAGTTGAGGGCCATCCGGCGCCATGACCGTAAATGTTGCGTTGGGGATCGGATCGCCGTTCTGAATTGCCATCGTTACTCCTTGTACCACCGGCGCCGGATTGCTGCTTGCCGCGGGAATTATCTTGCCGTCAAGGCCTTATGCTACGCGAAAACGCCGCCTTTGATCGAGGAACCGCAAAGCCGTTTTTCTTTTTTTTCCTGGCTTTGGTTCGATCGCGAGTGGGTCCCGGTGCCGGCTTGAAAACGCTTCATGGGACGGAGGCGGCATCGAGGTCGACCGCGAACTCGTAACTTTGCTGTTCATTTTTCAGGGTCAGGGTCACCGGGACGGGCGCGCGGCTGTCCGTTCGCGGCTTTTTGACTTCGACGATCAGGAAATCGTCAGGGCGGCCGGATTTTCGGGTCTCGAAATACCAGCCCTGGGGGGCCTCGGCGAAGACGTCCTGCACGACGCCGCCGCGCGGAGACAGCAGCCAGGTGGGCATGGGCGCGGTTTCGTTGCGCGTGATCGCTACTTTCGCGTCGCGTTGTTCCGGCGTTAGACGGAGAGGCACCGCTGCTTCCGCCGCGGCGATGGCGGTCGCGTCCGGACTAGCGGTGCCGGTCCCGGCCTCCGGAGCGGGGAGCAAGGTAAGCTTAGTCTCGGCTTTGGCTGGAAGGCAGATCCGGCTGCAAACAGCATAGGACGCGTTCAAAACCAAAAGGACGGGGCGGGTGGCATCCTTTGGGGTGATTCGAATGGGAAAAATCACCTGGTCGCGATAGCCGAATGCCTCGGTTCCGTCCTCGTCGATTCGCGTTGGTGCCGGATAAGAAACGCCAACGTCAGCGGCATTGGCGGAGCCTTCGAAAGAAAATACCGGCGGGACGCCGGCGTCGCCCGGCATGCGCCAATAGGTGAGAGCGCCGGGATCGAGGCGGACTTCGATTCCGGCGCGATAGGCGCTTTGCGGCGGGCCGCCCCCAGCGGCAATCAGCCGCAACGATGATCTCTGTCCAGATGCCCAAGTGCTCGCGTAAGGATCGCAGTGTAGGCTGGCGGGAAATAGAAGCAGCGAAAGGTTCGCGCAGGCAAGGAGGACACCAGCTCTCCGCGCACGGGTGCAAGGCTGGAAGGACATTTGCATGGGAGTATGCCGGTCATTGGCCGATGAGGCCGCTAATTTATTTCGCAGGCGTGAAAGCCGCAACCGCGATTGTCTCAATTTCGGTTGACTCAGATGAGGCGCGTGACATGGGATCGATAATTTCGCCAGCGGCCCCGCGGCCAAGCGAGAGCGGCTTTTTCGATGGGCAGTTGCTTATTGCGATGCCGGGGATGCTGGACGATCGCTTTGCCCGCTCGGTCATTTACATTTGCGCCCATTCCGAGGAGGGCGCGATGGGGATCATTGTCAATCGCCCGGCGGAAAGGGTCGATTTTCCTCAGCTTCTGGTGCAACTTAACGTGATCGGCCCGGATGAGGCGATTCGTTTGCCGGCGGAGGCGAGTTCCGTGCTGGTGCTGAACGGGGGCCCCGTCGACACCAGCCGCGGTTTCGTGCTTCATTCCAACGATTATTCCATCGACAATTCCACTTTGTCCATCGGGGGAGGCGTGTCCTTGACCGCGACTATCGATATTCTGCGGGCGATCGCGCGCGGCTCTGGACCGGGCCGGGCGCTGCTTGCTTTGGGTTATGCCGGTTGGGCGGCGGGTCAACTCGAGGCCGAGATGGGGCATAATGGCTGGCTGAATTGCCCGGCCGATCCCTCACTCATCTTCGATTCCGCGTTGGATTCGAAGTACGAGCGAGCGTTCCGCAAGGCAGGCATCGACCTCAGGCAACTCTCCTCCGATGCGGGCAATGCCTGAGCGCGGCCGCGGACGTGCAACCACGCGGGCGCAACGCTAGCCGAAAACCTTAAAAGGCTTCCTACAAACCGCGGCTTGCGATGACCAAGATCGCGCGGAATCGCATTTCGAGAACGGCAATCGCGCCGTACGGGCCGCAGGTATCTGGAAAACAGCATTTTCGCGCGCGCTCAGGTTAACTTAACGGCGCCTCCGCCTCCGGGTATGCGGATTCGCGGGGCGCTAGCGGCGCGCTTACAAGGAAGAGAGCGAGGCGATGCGGGCAAACAAAGGCAGTGAGAGCAAGGCCGAGCATGTGCTCTCGGCGTTCCGCGGCGGCACCACTCTCAATGCAGCCAAAACTCGCCGTCGAGCGTTTTGATCTCGGCCGGCTTGATCAGCTTCGAATGTCCCACCACCACGCTATGCAGCGGCCCGTCCAGCCTTTGCCGCCAGAACCCCAAAAATTTGATCAGGACCGGAAACTCCGGCGCAAGATCGTAGTCTTGCCAGATGTAGGTCTGCAACAGACGCGGATAATCCGGCAAATGATAGAGAATACGCGCGGTGGCGAGTCCATATCCCGCGAGCTGCTTGATAAAATCAGGCGACGCCTTGTTTGTCTCGATCCTTTTGGTTGCGGCCATGGCCTTAACCTCCGTGCTGATACGTCGGCCAGAGCGGGTCCTAAAGCGTTGACGCGCTCGTTCGACGGTGACCTGCCCAACTTATTGGCATGAGCGGTTCTATTGCGGTGTCCATTCAATACGTGTTACGTTAATACACAATTGCGCCCGAAGTTTACGCAAGCCGTGTGCCGGAAAAAAATTTCGCCAGTGTTGCCGCTTAGTCTCGTCCGCCGTCAATTCAAGAAGATGTTCCCCCACGGCGGTGATTAGGTCTCGGGCGCCCTTGGGTGTGGCCGAGCAGCGCCGGGGTGCCTCGCCGCGCAGCGGTGGGCGCGCGCGGCTGCAATTCGTTCAGGCGCGTGAATTCTGTCTTATCGGGAGTTCCGGCATGACCGGCATTACCATCGCTGGCGAGAATTTTAACGTTTTAGTCGAAGGCGACGAGAACAAAGAGGGCTTGATGCTCTCTAACCCGATGGGCACCAATCTTCACCTCTGGGACCCTCAAATTCCCGCTTTGGCCGAACATTTCCGGATCGTGCGCTACGATTCGCGCGGGCACGGCGCAAGCGTGGCCAATCAGGGGCCCTATTCGGTCGAAGGCCTTGGCCGCGACGCGCTCGCAATCATGGATGCGCTCGGAATCGAAAGAGTTCATTGGATGGGCCTCTCATTGGGCAGCATCGTCGGACAATGGCTACTGGTCCATGCGCGCGAGCGCATCGGCCGGGCGGTGCTCGCCAGTACGGCGGCGCAAATACCGGGTCCCGATCTGTGGAACAACCGCATTCAATCGGCGCGGGATAACGGCATGAATGGCGTCGCCATGGCGGCCGCCGAGCGTTGGTTCACAAAGACTTTCCGCGACGCCAATCCGGAAAAAGTGGAAGCCGTGATGGAGATGGTCCAGACGACGCCACTGCACGGCTATTTGGCCGCTTGCGCCGCCATACGCGACATGGATCTGCGCGAAGCCATTCGAAGCATAAGAAACGACGTTCTGGTCATCGCCGGTCGGCACGATCTATCGATGCCACCAGGGATGGGCGCCTTGGTCGCCAGTTCCATCGCAGGCGCCAAATTCGTCACGCTGGAAGCCTCGCATTTGGCGAATATCGAGGATGAAACGAATTTCACCAAGGCGGCGGTCGATTTCCTGACCGCTCCTGAAACCACTGCGGCCAGGCCTCGTCCCCGCCCAAGGGCTCCGGCGAAAAAGGCGGCGGCGAAGAGAGCGCCCGCACGGAAGGCGGCCGCGAAAAAAGCTTCCGCGAAAAAAGCGTCGGTGAAAAAAATCGCGCCGAAGAAACCCGCGCGAAAACAAGCTTCGGCGAAGAAGGCGCCTGCGAAAAAGGCCGGCGCAAAAAAACCAACCGCAAGGATGACCCCGAAGAAGCGGCTTGGCACGAAGACGGGCGTGAAAAAAAAGACGTCTCGTAGGAGGAAAAGCTGAGGACTCAGTGAAGCATCCCTCGCGTATTTGGCAGCCGCTGCCAAGCCGAAGGGCGCCTAATTTGCTTGCGCGGTTATTTCGCTTCGTCCGGCTTCGCGAATATCAAGACGAACCGGTCGCTCTCGCCAATCGCCGAAACTTTGTCCTTGTCCTGATCCTTCATCCGGTAGGTGGGCGGCAAGGTCCACACACCGTCGGGATAATCCTTGGTGTCCTTGGGATTGGCGTTAATCTCGGACGAGCCGATTAATTTGAACCCGGCTTTTGCGGCAAGCGCGATTGCAAAATCCTGCTGCACATAGCCGCTTTTGGCCTGTGGATCCTGCGGCTGATCGGATCTTGCGCGATGATCTTCGACGCCTAAAATTCCGCCAGGCTTCAAGGCCTTGTAGAACGCCCGGAAGGCGGCATCTGCGGTGCCCGCGCGCATCCAATTGTGGATGTTGCGGAATGTCAGCACGAAATCGGCGCTGCCAGGGGGCGTGATTTCCTGATCGCCGCCGGTGAATTCTGTAATTATGGTTTTGCCATAGAGCTCAGGGCTTGCGGCAATCCGTGCCTTGAGAGGCGCAATATCCCGCTGCGCGTCGCCGGAAGCCGTATAGCGGCCGCGATCCTTGAGGTAAGGCGCCAGGATTTCGACCCAATAGCCAGCCTTTCCCGGCACGATCTCGACCACGTTCGAATCCGCCTGCACGCCGAAAAAGGTGAGAACTTCCAGCGGGTGCCGGTATTGGTCGCGCGCCTTGTTGGCGTTGCTTCTTTGCGGGCCGTCTATAATCGCCGCGAGGGCGGGATCGGGTTGTTGCGAAGCCGCGGCAAAGGACTGGCCTGGACTTAAGCCAACGTATAAACTGACAAAAAAGGCGATAGCAAACATCGTTGCAGCGGATAGGTGGCGGATGTGCCGATTCAGCTTATGTTTAGCTGGTATTTGCATCTTCCTCCGGTCCTTGAACATCCGCGGTCTCCGTATAGTCCTAAATATCTTGTAGCATAGCGTGTTCCCGCTCAGTCTTCAAGTGAGATCTTGGGAATTGGAAGCCGCTCATGAGCTTGACGAATGATCATCCCGCCCTGTCCCCCGCTCAAGTCCCAGGTAGCTGTCAGGTTCCATGCGGCCAGTTCGAGTATAAGGGCGTGGTGTAACCGAGACGCTCCAAGCTCGGTGCTATCATCGTGAGGATTTCGGGTGGCAATGTAGGGTGTTTTTCCGACTTTTCCGAGAGGAAGCGGCCGTAGCGATATTCCTCGGGTAAAAGTGCGCATCCTGTTTGGGCCAACATACCTTCATGGAATGAGAGGCCGAGCGTATCGCACAGGTTTCTCAACGTCTTTTTCGGTTCTGCAACCAGATCCTCGTAGCGGCAAACTGCCTTGAGACCGCCGAGTTCTCGCATTCCTTCAAGGAGGCGTACACTGTAGCACCATCCGAGGGTTGCCCGTATAAGAGGTTGGCCTGTGCGCTGGACTTTCGACTCGATGCACGACGCGCCGTGGCGGATAATGAATATGACGCGGTAGCTATCCATAGTGCTTAGGAAACGTTCGATCATATTCACGCACACGCCGTTAAGCGCGTTGTGTACTTCAAGCCCAGCAAATTGTTCGGTGGTGAGCTTGTTGCCCCATATCTTGCCCGGATGGCGAGCACGATCCTCGTCACATAGCGCGCGGAACCTCGCAAGGCGTTCTTCCGCCAGGCGCGAAATCGATGACACCGGAAAGTTGTCCCCTATGAGAACTTCCGTTGACATGAATTCAGATCGCATGGTGATCTTCGGATGTCCATCGAGACACGCTGCGAGTAAAGACGTGCCCCCTCGTCCTGCACCGATAACAAGCAATGGGGAATCAGTCGGCATTAGCTACCTTTACCGATTGTAATTCTAGGTCGGTTCACCTTGCGGTCAATCGCGTCATAACCACGATGTAATTGTAAACAGGCCCTAGTCCGCTTTCGCCGCAGCTGCGGACGAAACTAAAGCCGCCCAGCTAGGCCCCCCCCGCCCCTTCAATGCGCTAGGCGCTCCAAAAGGTCGCGCACATGAACCTGGTCGGACTTGTAATTGCCAGTGAGCGTGTACATCACGAGATTGACACCCCCGCGCAGCGCGAGCTCGTGCTGGCGCTCGTCGCCCGGCACCAGCGAATAGAGGCTGTCGCCGTCGGGGTCGCTGGCCCAGCCCGCCGCCAGATCGTTGGCGGTGATGATGATTGGCGAGACGCTGTCGCCCGCGCGGGCCGGGCGCGGGCCGCCCTCAGCGGGGGCAGGGGGCAGCGCCTCGATCCAGGTCGCGCCCGTCGTGTAGCGGCCAACAAAACCGTCGATGAGATAGAAGGTTTTCGTCACGACATGGTCGGCGGGAACGGGTTCGAGTTCCGGCACATCGACGCCATCGAGCAGGCTTCTCAGCCATTTGGCTTCCGGCGTCGGCAGCCCGCCCGGTCTAGAGGCGAGCGCGTCGCGGGTATCGAAAACAATCGTGCCGCCCTGTTTCATGAAGAGGGCAGCCTTGGCGATCGCCGTGTGCGGCGGCTGCGGTCGCGACGCCACGATAGGCCAATAGAGAAGTGGATAAAAACTCAATTCGTCCCGCGCGGGATCGATTGCGACAGGATCGCCAGGCGTCAGCGACGTGCGCCGCGCCATCACAAGCGAAAGGCTCGTCAAGCCGGCCCTGCTCACCTCGTCGACCCGTGCATCCCCGCTTGCCACATAAGCAAGTCTCGTCGTCAACGCGGCGCCAACATCGCGCGGGGAAAGGTTTTCCGCGGGGGCAGGCTCGGCCTCAACTCGTACCGGCGCCAACATCGCGGAACCAACGGCAATGAGAACAAGGCAAGCGACGGTACGCCCCACGCGACCGCGCAGGCCGCCCGAGAGCCAAAGCGAGGCCAAGGTATCGGCGGCAAATAAGAGAAACGCGGCGGCAAGAAGCCAGGGCTTGAGATCGACCGGGCCATTGTCGCGCAGGGGCTCATCGATAAAACCAAATCCCGAATAATCTGCCGCCTCGAGCGTTTCTTTCGGTCCCAGAGTGTTGACGGCGATCAGGCCATCGGGCGGGCCATAAAAACCCGGCGGATGTTCGGGTTCCGCGATGCCTGCGAACCCGGCGGGAATCGGCGTTGCGTTTGGCGGCGGGGGACCAAGGACACCAAAACCGTCGAGGCTACGACTCGGCGCGAAGGTCACGCCTTCGAGAGGTTTCATCCCGGCGCCGGCTTGCACGCCCACATCCTTCGCGGTCTCCCCCGACAGAGCAACGATTTTGCGCAGCATGTCCACGAATAATCCTGAAATCGGCAGGTTCGACCATGTCGTGTCCGCCGTGACATGGAACAAAACGATCAGTCCCTTGCCTTGCCGTGCCGCAGTGACAAGCGGCGTTCCGTCCGAAAGTCGCGCCCAGGTCTTGGCCGAAAGGCCGGGGTCCGGTTCGGCGAGCACCTGGCGCGAAACGGTTACCTCATCTCGGACGGCCAAGCCAAAAAACGGACTCTCGCGGTCGAAGGGCGCAAGTTTTTTCGGGGTATCCCAGGACATCGCGCCGCCCAGCACGCGGCCGCCCCGGCGCAGCCGGACAGGAACGAGATCGCCGGAGGCCGCAGCGAGATGGGTTCCGGCAAAGCGCACGAGGATTCCACCGTCCTCGACAAAACGCGCGAGGTCGTCATGCGCCTGACCCGGCACCATGCCGGCATCGGCGAGGATCATGATCGCCACATGCTCATCGAGAAGGGAGCGTATTGGATCGGTGGCGGCGGGCCTTGCCTCGCGGATGTCCGCGAAGGGGGAGAGCGCCTTCGTGAGATAATAGCTTGGCGCGAGCAGAGGCTGCGCAATGTCCGCCGTTTCGCTGCTGACGAGGCCGATCCGGCGCCGCCGCCAGCGCTCATCGAGAAGAAAAACCGCCGCCGCGGAATGTTCCCCAGCGATTTCGAGGCGAGCGATTTCATTGCGCAATTCGACCGGCATCTCGAAACTGCCTTGCGTCTCGTTCGCCGCGCGAAAATCAAACGATGCTTCGCCGAGCAATAGCCCTTTGCGGTCGAGCGCGCGGACAACCCCCCGTTCGGCGTCGGCAAGCTTGGCGCCGGAGAGGGCCGCGCGGAGCACCCGCACATCGAGGCGGCCGGTTTGGTTTTGCACGCCGGCAAGCGCGCGAACGGTTGTTGAACTCGTCACAAGAGTGAGTTCGCCCGAAATAGCTGCAAGCTTGCCGGCAAACTCCCGCGCATGGCCGCGATCAAGTCCATCGGCGATCCAAACAATCGTGGGTTTTTTTTGCTGCGCGGCGGCATATTTTTCGATCGCGGATAAAACGGGCAGCCGATCAGGAACAAACGGCACAGGCTTGAGCGCCTGCAGGCGATCTTGCGCCTTGGCCGGTTCGAGGGCCACAATGTCGCGGCCCGCCTCCGATGCCGCCGCGACGGCGGCGAGCTGCGAGTTGCGCTCCGCCGCCGCGATTCGGCGTGCGGCCGCGGCGATTCTGCGCTCCCAGCCCGGCGCCGCTGGCCAGCCGTCGTCCAACACGACGAGCAAAGACCCCCCGCGCGCCGCGTCCGCGGGCAGCGGATTTAAGACCGGTCCCGCCATCGCGAAAATGAGACTGGCCGCGATCGCAAGACGCAAGAGCAGCAGCCACCAGGGCGTGCGCGTGGCGGTCTCGTCTCTCGGGCGGAGACCTAGAATGAGCCGCAGCGGCGGAAACGGCACGAGCGCTGGACGCGGCGGCATGATGCGCAGAAGAAAATATAAGAGTGGCAGGCCCGCGAGCGCGGCGAGGACGAACGGAAAGGTGAAAGCGAGGGGAAGGCCTTGCATCAGCGGACGGCTCCCCGCAGGGCATGAGGCGCGGGGCCGGCATTGGCATCGAGTTGGGCCCGCAAGGCAAGCAAGGCCGTGGTGGCGGGCCTGTCGGTTCGGTGCACGGTCAAGGTCCACCCCCGCGCCCGCGCCGAAGTGGCAATAGCCTCGCGATGAAGGCCGAGACGGCGGATGTACTCTTGGCGGAATGTTTCCGCCTGGCCGGCGCGCAACCTCGCCGGCGAATCGACATCGACGAATTCAGTATTGCCCGAGAAAGGAAAAGTCTCTTCGACTGGATCGGCGATCATCACGAGATGGCCGCGTGCCCCGCGTGCGGAAACGGCCTCGATCGTGGCCGAAATCAGTCCTGGATCGGCGAGAAAGTCGCCAATCAGAATGGCCTGGGCAGCGCGCGGCAGGTTCACGGCCGCGGGCAGCTCCTCCGGCGCGTAACCGGCGGCGGCTTCCTGCGCCAGCAGTACGTCCGCGAATCGTTCGACGATATTTCTGACCGCGAGAGCGGGCGTCAGGCCAAAAAGGCCTGCCCGCTCGCCGCCGCGCACGAGAAGATCGGCGCAAGCGAGGCCGAGCACGAGCGCGCGATCTACTTTCGGCTGCAACGCGAGATCGGACGCAAACCACATGGAAGGGGAGCGATCGATCCAGATGAAAACCGTATGCGCCGCTTCCCATTCGCGCTCGCGGACATAGAGACGTTCGTCCTTGGCGGAGCGGCGCCAATCGATCCGGCCCGCGGCCTCGCCCGTGACGAAGGGGCGAAATTGCCAAAAAGTCTCGCCCTCGCCGGCGCGCCTTCGGCCATGGACGCCATGCAAGACGCTGGCGGCAACCTCTCGCGCCGCGGCAAGGAGGCCGGGGAGTCGTTGCGCCATCTCGAGCGCATGACTTTGGTGGCGGCGCGCTAGGCGGCTCGCATTTTTTTCCAGAAGCCGGACCGCGGGCATCGTTCAGCCGAGCCGCTTGGCCAGCCGGGCGACGAGGTTGCTGACCGTCTCGCCCTCGGCCCGCGCGGCAAAGGTGAGCGCCATGCGATGCTTGAGCACCGGGACGGCGAGGGCCACGACATCGTCGAGAGAAGGCGAAAGCCGCCCGCCGAGGAGGGCGCGGGCCCGCGTCGCGAGCATCAAGGCCTGCGCCGCGCGGGGCCCTGGACCCCAAGCGATATGCTGGGTGACTGCTGGATCGCCCTCGGCAGGGCGGGCCAGACGGACGACATCGAGAATGGCCTCGATCACGCTTTCCCCGACCGGAAGCCGGCGCACGAGCCGCTGCGTTGCGATGAGATCCTCGTTACTCATCACGGACTTTGCCTCCGCACTGGTGTCGCCGGTCGTTTCGATGAGGATCCGGCGTTCGGCCGCACGATCGGGGTAAACCACATCGATTTGCATGAGAAAACGATCAAGCTGGGCCTCGGGCAGTGGGTATGTGCCCTCTTGCTCCAACGGATTTTGCGTCGCGAGCACGTGAAAGGGGCGCGGTAGATCGTGCCGTTCGCCGGCGACCGTGACGTGATATTCCTGCATCGCCTGGAGCAGCGCCGACTGGGTTCTGGGGCTTGCCCGGTTGATTTCGTCGGCCATCAGCAATTGGGCGAAGACCGGCCCGCGCACGAAGCGAAAACTGCGGCGCCGGTCGGCGGTCTCTTCCAGGACTTCGGAGCCGAGAATATCGGCGGGCATCAAATCAGGCGTGAACTGGACCCGGCGCGTCTGCAAGCCGAGAACAACGCCAAGGGTTTCGACAAGCTTGGTTTTGGCGAGCCCCGGCACACCGATGAGCAAGCCGTGCCCGCCCGAAAGAAGCGTGATCAAGGCCTGTTCGACAACTTGCCCCTGACCGAAGATGATGGCCTCGATAGAACTCCGCGCCGCGGTGATCCGTTCCAGCGCGGCCTCGGCAGTACGCGTCACGGCGGCTTCGAGCGAGGCCCTAATTGCTTCCGGCATGGATGGTTTGGCCCCTTGGGCAGGTTGCCTGAACAAACGGCCGCGTTTCACTCGCCATTCCCGCGACAATATCACGCGTTACGCTCATCGCTGTATAGCCGACGAGGCAAACGATCAAAACTTTTTCGATGTTGGCATGGCAATGGGGCAAAGATTATGGCCGAAGAGTTTATTGCCAGGAGCGGCAAGCAGCCCGTGTCCGGCACCGGCGGCGCGGCGCTGAATATCGAAAACTTGGCGCGGGCCATGTGTTCCACCGGAGCCGGCCATGACGTTACGGAGGCCAAGGACGGACCGTCGCAAAGGGTGCTCCCCCCGGTGGAGCAATGGAATCCGCCGTTTTGCGGCGATATCGACATGCGGATTGCTCGCGACGGCACTTGGTTTTATGGCGGCACGCCGATTGCCCGGCCCGCCCTCGTGCGGCTCTTCTCGACGATCTTGCGCAAGGACTCCGACGGCTATGTTCTTGTCACGCCCGTCGAGAAAGTCGGCATAAAGGTCGAGGACGCGCCTTTCCTAGCGGTGGAAATGATTGTAGCGCGTCAAGGGGCGGACCAGGTTTTGCGGTTTTTGACCAATGTCGGGGATTGGGTCGAGGCGGGCATCAACCATCCGATTCGATTCGAAAAAGCTGCCTTCGATGGCATCAAACCCTATATCCTCGTGCGCGGCGCTCTGTGGGCCCTTGCCACCCGCGCCTTGGTTCTCGAGCTCGTGGAAATCGGCGAAATAGGTGAGCATGACGGCGCGCGCTGTTTTGGCGTCACCTCGGCCGGCAGTTTCTTCCCAATGGCGAATGCCGATGAGGTCGAGCGTGCCGATATTAATCAGTTCATAAATATGAGAACATTCAAGCCGCGTACTTGAGCGAGGGTTTCTGGAAAAAAAGGGAAATCGAACGTTTGTTGACGGCGGAGCGATGCCAGCGGTAATGGGGAAGGAGCGTTGGGTGCGCGCTCGTGAATGATCGCACTTTAACGGAGGAATTTGCGCATGGCTCGCAGCATAAAGCAAGAACGCCGGTTGCTCGGCGCGGATGAATTGACCTTCGTCGACAAAACCCACCATCCGGCATTGGGGCTTTTGCCGGATCGGGATTTGGCGGAGCTGCGCAAGCTCGTGCGCGAGCGGCGCGATCGCGCGCAAGATATTGCCGCGCGCCAGCGCCGGGAATTGCGCGGCAAGGCGGCGCCAAAGGGCGCGCACGCAGCCACGGACGATACCGGCACGCGGAAAAAGCGTGACGTCCTCGCGGCGGCCTTACAACGGCTGAACAAGGAGGTCACGCGCCGCGAGGCCAAAGCCGCCCGCCAGGATTTGATCGACAGCGCCAAGCGTGCGCTCGACCTTCGCCGGGCCAGCGAATCAAAAACCGCGCGACCCTCCGGACTCACGGCCAATGAAGGGATAAATCCAAAAAGCGCCCCCGCGTACAGCCTGCGCCACCCGGCCAAGGCCGGCGCGATCAGCCAGCGCAATAAGAACATGCAGGCCAAGCGCGATTCGCGGTAGGCGCGCCATCATATCTCGTCGCGCCTCGACATGGTAAGTTTGGCTCGTGTTCAATGCTCCATCATCATCGGTGCGTTCCAAGGAATGTTATTCCAACAGGACCGCGCTCGCCATGGCCTTAGCTCGCTTGGGCTGCGCGGAGGAGCGGGCGCTGACTTGACGGCCGAACCTTTTGCCAAGGGTCATGGAAGAAACTTTGTAAATGCCAGGAGCAAGCGGCAGTCTTTAGGTGCTAGCGTTTGCTAAGGGGGCGGGTCGAAGAACCGTCTAAACCAAGCGCAACGTGATTGGGGGCCGCAATGCCAGGGAAACCGTCTGAGGGTGGCGATTGGGTTACCTTGCTGAATAACGTGTTCGAGCAATTGGTCCGGTTCGAGAGAGACTACGGCTGGAAAGCAACCGTCATTTTGATCGTAATCGCACTAATACTCATCAGTGGTGGTTTCATTGCCGCGTGGGGGCTACAGGAATGGTCAAAGAAATCGCTGCAAAAGGAGCTGTCCCTGTTACGTTCCGCGGAGTCTGTTGACACCGATCTGCGCGCCCGTCGCCACGAAACCTATTCCAGACTCTGGAATCTCACTAGATTACTGACGGCTTGGCCGGAGAAGATACCCACGTATTGCGAACTTCCTAAGTTAAGTCAAGATATGTGCGACTGGTATTACAATAACAATTTCGATGGCGGTGGCATGTACCTCTCGACCGGAGCCATGGCTCACTACCGCATGGCGCAGGCGGCTCTTGCTGTGTTTGACAACGTGAAGTCCAACGAGGCGCTGCACAATCAGGAGTCTAAGGATTTACGCCAGTATCTAGGCGGGCTGCGCACTGAGCTGACCAAAGATCTTCTGTCGTGCCATGGGCCATTTGAGCGAGATATTGGGAAACTAAAAAGAAAACACGAAGACAAACCGGCGTTATCCGGAGGAGCGGGCGGTTGGTTCAGCTAATGGCGATCGGCGACCTTAAGATCACCGAGGAAAAAGAGGACCCTTTCGTCAAAATCGAGTTCCCTGGGAAGAAAGCGCTTTCGTCCGTTGTGAATGTCGATGAAGCGACGAAGATCATCGCAGCATTGGTCAAGGCTTGTCGCTATGCAAAAAGCGACGCGGATCGCACGCCTACCAAGCTTTTGGACGATTCTGCGGTGAAAAACTTGAACGAGAACAAGAATAAATCTCCCAAGCGCCGCATAGATACGATAGACGCGCGCGCGGTGTTGAATGCTGCGGAATGGCCAAAGGGCGGCCAGCAGCGGGGGAATCCGCCGAGCGCCGCTCTGCCTTAGGGTGTGTGTTGATTGGCGGGCGCGTCAGATCATCCATCCGCAAGCGCGGTCTGTTCGAGAAACTTCCCTTCGCATGGACGGCGCGGTCGCGGATCGCCGCGATCGCCGACAAAAGGCCTGCATCAACTTCTTCGCTCATTTCGCTCTCGCTCGCGGAAAAATAGGCCCAAACTACGGCGGCTGCCTTCGGGATGCGCGCCGCCAACGGCCAAAAAGACGCCTTTTGCGCGCAATCCCACTCATCTCGCGCCGTCCTCGGTAAGAGGCCATGCGTAATTACTCCGGCCAAATCGTATCGGTACGATTGCGCGCAACATCACGCGGCGAAAGGCGCGCCACGCAGCGCGGCAAATTCCGCCTCGCTAAACAACCCGCCCGCGGGTCAAAAACCGCACACCCTCGGGGGCCTCAACCGAAAAGCCCGCGCCCCGGCCAGGAACGACATCGATGATTATAAGGGTCGAGCATCATCTCGTGAGTCTCGCGGCCTATCCCTTACGGGGTGCGTTTGAAGTGCCCGCGCCCCGACCGAACACAAGAGCTCAGAGCTTGGTCGTTACGGCCTTGATCTCGGTATAATTCGCCAGCGCTTCGCTGCCCATCTCCCGGCCCCATCCGGATTGCTTGTAGCCGCCAAAGGGCAAGGATGCGTCGAAGACGTTGTGGCAGTTGATCCACACAGTGCCGGAGCGCAGGAGGTTCGCGAGCTTGTGCGCCTTGCTGATGTCCTTCGTCCAGATGCTGGCAGCCAGGCCATAGATCGTGTCATTCGCTCTCTTGGCGATCCTCTCCAAGTCCGCATCATCGAATGGTTCAGCGCAGACCACCGGTCCAAAAATCTCCTCGCGGACGACCTTCATCGACGGCTTGGTGTCGGTCAGAACGGTCGGCTCGACGAAGTAGCCACCGTTGCCGCTGGCCTTCTTCCCGCCGGTCACAACCTTGGCGCCCTCCTTGATCCCCGACTCGATATAACTGGTGACACGCTGGAATTGCTCTTCGGAAACCAGTGGACCCATGTCGGTGCTTGGATCGAGCCCCGGCCCCACCTTCATTTTCCTTGCTTCGGCCGACACGCCTTCGACGACCTGCTCGAATACCCTCTTATGCGCATAGAGCCGCGACCCGGCGCAGCAGCACTGGCCGTGATTGAAGAAGATCGCGCTGGCGGCGCCGGGAATTGCCGCCTCGATGTCCGCGTCGCCAAAAACAATGGTCGGCGACTTGCCGCCGAGTTCGAGCGATACCTTCTTCAAGTTGCCGGCCGCGGCTTTGACAATGAGCTTGCCGACCTCGGTCGATCCGGTGAACGCGACCTTGTCGACATCGTCGTGCGCCGCCAGCGCGGCACCAGCCGTCTCGCCGTAACCGGCGAGAATGTTGACGACGCCGTTCGGAAACCCGGCTTCCTGGATCAGTTCGCCGAGGCGGAGCGCGCTCAGCGGCGTCTGCTCCGCGACTTTCAGCACGATCGTGCAACCGGCGGCCAGCGCCGGGGCCAGCTTCCACGCCGCGATCAGCAGCGGGAAGTTCCAGGGAATGATTTGGCCGACGACGCCGACGGGCTCGCGCACCGTGTAAGAAAAAAACTCGTTCGGCACCGACCACGGGATGGTCGAGCCCGTTACCTTCGTCGCCCATCCGCCCATGTAGCGGAACATGTCGACAGTGAGCGGAACGTCGGCGACGCGCGCGACCGCCAGCGGCTTGCCGTTGTCGACCGACTCGATTTCCGCAAACTCTTCCAGATGCTGCTCAACTAAGTCAGCTAGCTTCCACATCAGCCGGCCGCGTTCGGATCCCGTCATCTTGCGCCAAGGACCTTCGTCGAAGGCGCGCCTTGCCGCTCTTACCGCCCGATCGACGTCCTCCTTGTCGGCCTCGGCAACCTGCGCCAGCACAGTGCCCGTTGCCGGGTTGTAGACGGAAAACGTCTTGCCAGACGCCGCCGCCACCCATTCGCCGTCGACCAGCAGCTTGCGGTGATGCGACAAGAAAGTCGCCGTTGGCTTACTCAGCCGGCTGTCCAAAGCAATTGCGTCCATCGCTTCCTCCATCGGTTTCCATTTTTCGAAGGACCTTATCCCTTGCTTTGCTTCGTCCTCGAACCTTACGAGAATCTAGTGCCATACCCGGCCCTTGAGAAGATGCTGATTGTTGCAAAGGCTTTAAAAGTAAGACGTCTCGGCCGTGGCCGGATCGCGCGGGCGCGGCTTCTGGACCAGCGCGCGCAAGAGCCGTGGCAAGCCTTGATCCGATCCATAAAGGTTCTTACAGCGCGCTTGGCGGGGATTAGCGCGTGATCCGATCCAATTGGGCCGGATCACGCTTAGAAGCACGCGTTTTAGTGAATAATCTTGGCCGTGACCGGTTCTTCACGCCGGTCAAGTTGGCGGCCGTCGCCTCGGCTTTGAACGCGTGCCGCTTGGTGCCCGCCGGCGTGATCAGCGCCTCCAGGGATCATGGCGCCACAGGCGGCACAATACCCACGGCCAAGGGAATACTCCCCACCGGAACCGTCGTCACCACCATGTTGGTGGCCGTGCGGATCACCGAAACATTGGCGGACCTCCGGTTCGCGACATAGGCGTGTAACCCGTCCGGGGTGACGGCGATCGCGTCGGGGCCAGACCCCACCATGACCGTGGTCGCCACCGTGTTGCCGGGCCTGGCAATCACCGAAACAGTGTTGGAGCCCAGATTAGCGACATAGACGTGTGTCCCATCCGGGGTGATGGCGACCCCGACGGGTTTAGTCCCCACCGGAATCGTCGCCACCACCGCGTTGGTGGCCGTGCGGATCACCGAAACAGTGTTGGAGCCTTTATTCGCAACATAGACGCGTGTCCCGTCCGGAGTGATGGCGATCCAACTGGGAGCATCCCCAACCGGAATCGAGGCCACCGGCGTGTTGCCGGGCCTCGCAAACACCGAAACAGTATCGGAGGTAAAATTCGCGACATAGACGTGTGTCCCGTCCGGCGTGACGGCGACCGCATCGGCGCCAGTCCCCGAAAGAAACGTCTGCACCACCGTTTTGGTGGCCGTGTTGATCACCGAAACAGTGCCGTCGTGGAAATTCGTGACATAGGCCTGTGTCCCGTCCGGGGTGACGGCGACCCCTATGGGGTTAACCCCCACCGGGATCGGTAACCCCACCACCGTGTTGGTGGCCGCGCCGATCACCAAAACAGTGTTGGAAGCCGCGTTCGCGACATAGACACGTTTCCCGTTTGGGGTGACGGCGACCCCATCAGGCGACATCCCCACCCCGACCGTGGTCACCACGGACGGGGGGTGCGTGGCCGTGTCGATCACCGAGACAGTGTCGGAACCCCCGTTCGCGACATAGGCGAAGGGCTGCGCCTCCGCCGGGAAGGCCGCCAAGCCTAGCCCCATCGCCAGCACGGCCCAGAGCGCCGCAAACCCCCGCGCCCATGCGGCGCCGTTGCCATTACTATTGTTGCCATACATGAGTTATATCTCCTCGATTATTCCGGCATTCTTCCCCATTATTCCCCACACCGCGTCGCACGCGCGGTTACTGCGCCTTTTTCCTGGGCCCTGCAATGTGAACCCGCGATCGTGATTAATCGCGCCGGAACATGCCGAACAGATCGCCGAGCGTCGGGCTGTTCGCCATGCGGTGTGATTTGTGTGCCCTTGGCAGCGGGGCGCCGATGAACGAGAGTGCAAGAACATACACTTTTCGTCAATCACCCAAACAAGCCACGATGCGAAATAAATAGCGAATATACCACATGCCGAACACATCGCCGGGCCACGATCCCAGATCAGGCGCCTTTCGAGCCAAAAAGAGACGCCGGTCTCGATCCCGAAACCGGCGTCTAGTTTTGGCCTTGCCGCACGATTGCGCGGGCCGAGTCCGTTCCGATCGAACGGCTATTTGGGGAAGACGAACAGGTCCATCAAATCGCCGATGGCGGGCGAATTGACCGGAATATACGGGCTAGACCCGGTGAGGGGGTTGGGCAGATTGTCCCGGCTCCGCTTGGTGATCGGGGTGAGGCCCCAGTTCGCTTCGATGAACTTGAGCGTCGAGACATGATCCGTATAGGTGTGCGAGATGTGGCCGCCCTTGCTGAATGGCGACACCACGATCAGGGGGATGCGGGTGCCGTCGCCAAAGAAATCGAGCGGCTGGACATAGCCTGAATCCCAGTATCCGCCGCCTTCGTCGAAGGTGACAATGATCGCCGTATCGGCCGATACCGTGGGATTGGCATTCACAAGGTCGACGATTTTTTTGACGAAGCCCTCGAACAGATTGAGCTTCGACGACGCCGGATGGCCGTCGACAAAACCGCTTGGCTTGACGTAGGACACCGCCGGCAGCGGGCCGCCGCTCGCGATGCTTGCGTATAAGTCGGCCGTATCCTTGAGATGCGCTTTGCGAACCGTGGCATTGGTCATGATCGACGTCGAGTACTGAAAAAAGTTGCAGATATTGCAGTACTCATTCAGTTTGCTGGTATCGTATTTGTCGATGAGGTACCGGTTAAATTGATCTCCGAAATAGGCCCAGGAGATGCCCGCGTCGTTCAGCGCATCGCCGATGTTACGCACGCTCGACGGCGGGATCGTGAACACATAGTTGCTCGCATTGGTGTCCGTATAGGCGTTGGTGCCGTCACCGAAATAGCCTGGATTATAGTTGTTGAGAAGATAGTAATGCCCGGTGTGGCATTTGGGATTGACCGGGCGAGAGAGCGAACTGAGGTAGGTCAACACGGGCCCAACGCCCGGCTGGGTAGAGTCGGAGCAATTGCTGTAGGATCCGCCGCCGTAATTGGCATTGGGAGCAACCGCGGTAGGGGATCCCGAGCCGCCGCCATAGCCATCCTGCGTGTAGAAATTATTGGTGCTGGCCTGGGGATTTGGGTTTTCGATTTCGCTCAGCGCGCTGGTGAAGCCGGTTACTGGCGTGCCGGGAGCAGCCGGGTTCACCGGGTTGTTTGGCGGCACAAGCGGGTTGCCCTTGCCATCGCTGAACCAGATCGCATCGCCGGTGCCGAGCATGACGTGATTGGCGCCGGTCCCGCCCCACACGGACTGATGAAAATTGTCGCTCATGGAATAGGTGTCGGCGAGTTGCTTGAGATAAGGCGCGTCGCCTTGCTGGACGTTGAAGAAGCCCATCGCGGTCGAGCCTTCGCCGGTGAAGCCCGTCGGCTCCGCCTTGCCGTTCTGACCGACGCCGACCGATGTTTCCACCCAGGGAAACAGATCGGAAAGGCAACCCCAGCCATTTACCGCGGTCTGCGCGGCGGCATTGCAGTCGGCCTGCTGGAACATCTGATAGTAGCGGTGCACCGGGCTCGCCGCGTAGGCGTCATAAGGGTACGTCTTGGAGGTCAGCTGGTAGGGACCGGGCGGCAGATGGCTCGCGTCCTGGCCATTATAATGGAGCCGGGTATCGGGCGTTCCATTCGTTTGGCCGGTGCCGCCGGTCAGAAGAGCCGGATAATAGGCGTCGGCTAAACCATTTTCGAGCGCCTTGGCGATCGTCACATTAACGGGGCTGACGCACGAGGTGCCGGTGGTGATCCCGAGACCTTCGCACACGTAAGGAGTTGATGTGCCGCCAACCAACGCGGGCGGCAGCATCACGTACGGGGTCTTGGGCGGCGATAACTGGTACAGAGCGGTGTCGATCGCACTGTATTGCAAGGCGGCGCCATAGCTAGGCCCCGGCGAGCCATCGGCATTGACAATTCCTTGCGACAGCAAGTTCAAAACTTTTTCGCCCTTGTTCACGGGCGCATAGGTGGCGAAGATGTGATCGAAAGTACGATTCTCGCCAATGATGATGATGACGTGTTTGATTGGCGTCAGCGTCGCGCTATCGCCGGCATGGACCAGCGTAGGAATGACCGTGGACGTCATCAGAATGGTGGCGATACCGGCCATGGCGAGGTTGCGTTTCGAACCGCGCGGGTACAGTCGAAGCATGCGTTCACTCCCTTATTAGATCTTGGACGGAGCGGACCGTAACCGCGCGGCATTACGGCGCTGTGAAGGAAATGTAACGATATTAAGAACCGTTGCGTGAAGGCTATGTAATGGAACACGGCGATAGACGGGACGATTACGGCCGAGGTGCTTGATCAACTGCCGGATTTATGCGGAGCGGGAAGTGGTCAAGTCTGCCTCGCTAATTTATTTCCGGTGCGCCGCCGATTTCCAGGAAAAACTTTCTTCGCGGAATTCACTGCCCCGGTGCCGCCCGGGTTCGCCAGGATGGTCCTCGTTGACCCTCATGACATGGACTCTAGCGGCATACCGGTGCTTGAGAACACCGCGCGCCAAGGCTGGACCACGCAAAAAGGGGGCGGCCCCAGCTGCCAGTTGGCGGGCGCCGCCGAGTTGTGTGGGTCCTGTTCCTTGCGCCGCGCCGCACGCGACGGGCAGGCGGTGCGTCAAGATGCCAACGAAACCCGCATTTCTGGCGCTCAGCGGGCCGATGTCACCGGCGTAGGTGCATGGATGCCCTCATGTCGAGGATCTGGCATTGCCAAAATTCTTAAAAACAGGCAACTTCATCCTCGCCAAGGTTGTCCGCTTGATGTCGGTTCAAAATCCAGCGTAGCGGGAGAGAAGGGATCGTGAAGACGCTCGACCAACCACAGCAATCACGGTTGGGGGCCCCGTCGCGTGCCGATTCACATAGGAAGCCCGACGAACCCCCAGACAAAACAGGACCTTTGCGGTGCCTTCGTTCGGTGAACGCCCGGGCCGCGCGCTGCGCAGTCTTCATGGCGCCGATCGTCCTGACGGCATGTCAGCCGGCCGTCCTCGACCCGCAAGGGCCCGTTGGGCTTGCCCAGAAATCGATCTTGATCGACTCGCTCGCCATCATGCTCGCCATCGTTATCCCGACGATCGCCGCGACCTTTGCCGTCGCCTGGTGGTTTCGAGCCTCCAATATGAGGGCACGCTATCTGCCTGATTGGGTCTTTTCCGGCCGCATCGAGCTCGTCACCTGGTCCATCCCACTCCTCACGATCATGCTCCTGGGTGGCGTGGCCTGGATCGGATCCCATGACCTCGATCCCGCAAAGCCTTTGCCATCGAACACGCCACCGCTCGAGGTACAGGTCGTCTCGCTGGATTGGAAATGGCTCTTCATCTACCCCGGCCAGCGTGTCGCGAGCGTGAACCAGCTTGTAGTTCCGACCGGCTTGCCCGTTCACTTCTCCCTGACGTCCGCGAGCGTGATGAATATCTTCTTCGTACCGCAGCTCGGCACCATGATCTACACGATGAACGGCATGAGGACGCAGTTGAACCTGCAAGCGGACGCGCCGGGCACCTTCCGCGGCCTATCGGCCCATTTCAGTGGCGATGGTTTCCCGGACATGCATTTCGACGTGCTCGCGGTGCCGGCGGAGCGGTTCGCCGCCTGGATCGAGGCCACGCGCAACACGGGCCCAACCCTCGATTCCGGAAGCTATGCCGAACTCGCGATGCAGAGCATCAATACCCATCCCTTCACCTTCCGTGCTGCCGATCCCGAGCTGTTCCAGCAGATCGTCACACAGAAACTGCCGCCTGGACCTGGCCCGCGGACAGGGCGGCCTCATCCGAGCGTATCCCCGCGGACGGAGGACTAAATATGTTGGGCAAGCTCAGCTGGGCGGCCATTCCGCTCGACCAGCCGATCCCGCTGATCGCATCGGGCATGGTCGGCCTCGTGATCATCGGCGTCCTCGCCTGGGTTACCTTGAAGGGATGGTTCCCCTACCTTTGGCGGGAGTGGATCACCAGCGTCGACCACAAGCGGATTGGGATCATGTACATCCTGCTCGCGATGGTCATGCTGCTGCGCGGCTTCTCCGACGCGATCATGATGCGGTCGCAACAGGCGCTCGCGTTCCAATCCCCGGGCTACCTGCCGCCCGAGCACTACAACCAGATCTTCACGGCCCACGGCACGCTGATGATCTTCTTCGTCGCGATGCCCTTCGTCATCGGGCTGATGAACTTCGTCGTGCCGCTCCAGCTCGGGGTCCGCGACGTCGCGTTCCCCACATTGAACTCGGTCGGCTTCTGGCTTACCGCCACCGGTGCGCTGCTGGTCAATATCTCGTTGGTCGTTGGAGAATTCTCGCGTGCCGGATGGCTGCCTTATCCACCGTATTCCGAGCTTATCTACTCGCCCGGCGTCGGCGTCGATTACTACCTCTGGTCAATTGAAATTTCCGGTGCTGGAACCTTGCTGGCAGCCATCAACCTCGTCACGACGGTCCTCAAGCTTCACGCACCCGGCATGACCTACACGCGGATGCCGATGTTCTGCTGGACGACGCTCGCCACTAGCCTGTTGATTGTCGCGGCGTTCCCCATCCTCACCGCGACGCTGGCCATGTTGGTGCTGGACCGTTACCTCGGTTTCCACTTTTTCACCAACGAAGCCGGCGGTAACCAAATGATGTTCGTGAACCTCATTTGGGCGTTTGGACATCCGGAGGTCTACATCCTTGTTCTGCCCGCCTTCGGCGTATTCTCGGAAGTGGTCTCGACGTTCTCCGGCAAGCCACTGTTCGGCTACCGCTCGATGGTCGCCGCGACAATGGCCATCTGTATACTTTCTTACACGGTCTGGCTGCACCACTTCTTCACGATGGGCGCCGGCGCCAACGTCAACGCGATCTTCGGCATCGCTTCGATGATCATCGCGGTGCCCACGGGCGTAAAGATCTTCAATTGGCTCTTCACGATGTACGGCGGCCGGGTCGTTTATTCGACGCCGCTATTGTGGTCGCTCGGCTTCATGGTCACTTTCGTGATCGGCGGCATGACCGGCGTTCTGCTGGCGGTGCCCCCGGCGGACTTCGTGCTTCACGAGAGCCTCTTCCAAGTGGCCCACTTCCACAACGTCATCATCGGCGGGGTGCTCTTCGGCGCGTTCGCCGGCTACACTTATTGGTTCCCGAAGGCGTTTGGCTTCCGGTTGCACGAAGGACTCGGCAAGGCGTCGTTCTGGTGCTGGATCACAGGCTTCTACTTCGCCTTCATGCCGCTCTACGTCCTGGGCCTCATGGGAATGACTCGCCGCATGCAGCACTATGATGTGGCGGCCTGGCACCCATGGTTGCTGATTGCGGCAGGCGGTGCGGCGCTCATCCTGCTAGGGATAGGCCTGCAGATCGCGCAGCTCGCCGTCAGCATTCGGCGACGCGAGCAGCTTCGCGACGAGACCGGCGATCCCTGGAATGGGCGATCCCTGGAATGGGCGACACCCTCTCCGCCACCAGATTTCAACTTCGCCGTACTTCCCAATATTCAGGCCGCGGAGGCCTATTGGGGGATGAAGCAGCACGTGCTCAAGCAGGCGAGGCTCGACGCGGAGCCCGCCTACGCAGATATCGAGATGCCGAGGAACAGCCCAACCGGCTTCGTCTGTGCCTTCTTCGCGACCATCATGGGTTTCGCGTTGATCTGGCACATCTGGTGGATGGTTGGCCTCGCCGCGTTGGGCGCCTACGCAACCTTCGTCGTATTCGCCTGGCGCGACGTTGACGAGTACATCGTTCCGGCCGAGGCAGTCGCGCGAATAGATCGAGCCAACCGCGGCGCGCGCAGCGAGGCGCTCGCCCGACGGCAGGCGGCGCCATGACCACCATCGAGGCGGCCGCCGGCCGCGACGACCCGCATCACCTCGGACACGACTGGGAGTCGCCGTACATCCAGCACACGCTCGGGCACGCCGAACGTGGACTAGCATCGAAGCGCATCATCACCGCCTTCGGCTTTTGGATTTTCCTCGTCAGCGACATCATCATGTTCTCCGCCTTGTTTGCCACCTATGCGGTGCTGGTCGGCAATACAGCAGGGGGACCAAGCGGGCGGGAGCTGTTCAACCTGCGCAACGCTGGGCTCGAGACGGCGTTCCTTCTCGTCTCGAGCTTCACCTGCGGCATCGCAAGCATCGGTGCCCGGGCGCATAGTGGGTCCTGGTTCTATGGCGCGATGGCCGCGACCTTTGTTTTTGGAGCGGCGTTTCTGAGCATTGAGGTCCGGGAGTTCGCAAGCATGGTCGCGCAAGGGGCAGGCCCGACGCGGAGCGCGTTCCTCTCGGCCTTCTTTACGCTAGTCGGATGCCACGGCCTTCATATCACCGCCGGCCTGCTTTGGCTGCTGACGATGATGGCGCAGGTGTTCGCCAAGGGGTACCGGCCGGACATCTTACGGCGCATGCTCTGCTTCAGCCTGTTCTGGCACGCCCTGGACATCATTTGGGTTGCGATATTCACCGTGGTGTATTTGATGGGGCTGGCGCAATGAGCTACTCCGACCTACCAAATGACCTCCATCCCACGGACATCGCGCCAGGCGTCCAGCGCCTCGACGGAGCAGAGATCGCCGAGGGAATCAGGAACTACCTGATTGGGCTTGCGCTCGCGACGCTGCTCACCATCGTATCCTTCTATATCTCGGGCACCACGCTCGTCTGGGGTCCGAGCATTCCTGTCGCCCTGGTCGTTCTCGCGATCGCGCAGATGGGCATTCACCTCGTCTTCTTCCTCCACATCACGACCGGCCCAGACAGCGTCAACAACGTCATGGCGCTTGCCTTCGGCGTGCTGATCGTCCTGCTGATCCTCGGCGGCTCGCTCTGGATCATGGCGAATATGAATTACAACTTGGCGCCCATGAATCAGATGATGCAGATGCAGCTCGAAGCTGGTCCGGGGATGCGCGCGGTGACCGCGAGGGGCGTCATCGCTCCCACCGCCCCCACGCCGGTCGGCGCGCGCGTGTCCGGCGTGATCCAGGCGCTCCATTGCGACGCCAACATGCAAGTGAAGGCGGGCCAGGTCTGCGCGAAAATCGATCCGCGCCCCTATCAAATCGTCGTGGATCAACGCAGGGCCGACCTGGCACCAGCTGAGGCTCGGCTCGAAAAGGACAAAGGGATCCTCGCCCAGGCGAAAGCGGCCTTCGAGAGCCACGCGGCCGTGGCGAAGCGTCCGGCCATTTTCCGGAAAGCGATTGACAAGTCGCGCAAGGCCTTTGAGAGGGCGCAGACGCAGACAAAGCGCGACGAGACAAGGGTCGCAGAACTCCAAGCGGCACTTCATGCCGCCGAGACCAACCTCAGCTATACCGATATCGTTTCGCCGGTTGACGGAACAGTGGTCTCACGCAACCTCGAAATGGGCCAGACGGTCGCGGTGGGCTCAGAAGCGCCGCCGCTCTTCGTCATCGCCGCAGATCTCACCCTCACTCGCATCGACGCCATTATCAGCGCGAAAGACAGCGGCGAGGTCAAGCCCGGTGACAAAGTTACGTTCACCGTCGAGGCTTTTCCGAACCGTACGTTCTCTGGCGCGGTGACGCAAATTCGGCCGTCGCGGCAAATCGATGAGCACGCCTCTACCACCGACGTCGTCATCAGTGCACCCAATCCGGACCGTTTGCTCAAGCCCGGCATGGCGGCAACGATCAGAATCGTGATCGAATGACGCGGTGACGTCCTGCGCGCGCCCATCGCCATGCGGGTGCTGGACGAACGCTATTCTGCGGGCGCGGCAAGACGGATTTGCATTGATCGCGAGCGGCGTGGCGGTCGCCGGCGTGATCGCGACGGCGGGGCTTAGCACCTTTCCATTCCTGCTGCCGTTCTTCGCTCGATCCCAATGCAAGCCTCACCGTTTAGGACGCCTCGTCGAGCCGCTCGACCTTGCTGATCATGCTCTTCGCCGTAGCGCTCTTTCCGCCACTCGTTCTGGCTTACACGGCGTTCGTCTATCGCGTCCTGCGCGGCCGGGCGACGATGGCCCAAGTCGAGGAAAATAAATAGAGCTGGACACAGGCGAGAGGGCAGGGGCCGCCAGCGAAGACGGCCGTGCCGGGCACGGCTAGCGCCCCGTCCGCTCAGCGCACGAGCTTGTTCGACTTGAATTGCAATTGAAACAAATCGGCGACGCGCGGCGGCGTTTCCGGCGGTTCGTACGGACGCGGAACGGCGATGTAGCGGGCGGTGATCGTATCGTCCTCGATCTCGACCCGCATGAACCCATGCGTGTCGTCCACGTAATTTTCCAATATGACATCGGGATCGTCCACCTGCCGGAACGGCGGAGTGACCTTGGCGCCCTTGAATTTGGCCATGCTGTGCAAGTGCCAATAGCCGCCGGCTCCGGCGACGACATAAGTAAAATCCTGGCCGTCGATCTTGCGGGTAAATCGCTGATAATTGTGGACATGGGCGCCATACACAATATCCGGATACGCGCCGCTTTCTTGCACCGCCGCGTCCAGAAGCTCCTTCATCGCCGGGCTGCCGCTATGATACGCATCGGCGGAAAATATTGGATGATGCAGGCAAACGAACAAGGCCTTGGCGCGATCGCGCGCCGCATGTTTGAGTTCGCCGACGAGCCATGCTTTTTGATCGTCCTTGACGTCGCCGCCCTCCGGCACATTGGTGTAGAGCCCGATGAAGTTCGCCTTCGGGGTCTCCAATGTCCAGAATGGATTCGGCTGCTTCGTGGCGTGACGGGGAGTGTCGCCCGCCTCATTGGTGAGACCGCCATCCTTCGAACAGAAATTCCGTATCCAGGCCGATAGACTAGGTTCCTCGGGCTCCCCGGTGCCGGGAAGTTTGAGCGGGTCGCCGTCGTGGTTGCCCGGAATGCCCAAGATGGGAAGGGGATAATGTTCATAGGGCAAATAGAACTGCGGATAATACTCGGTAGTTAGACCGTTGTAATAGACGACGTCGCCGAGATGGTAGAAGAAGGCCGCTTCGCCATCCGCCGTATTGTTCGCGGCGTCGGCTTCCATCGCCGAAGCCACGAGCTGTTGCGGCGCGGGATTTTTCACCCCGCCGGTGTCGCCGCAAATATGAAAGACCATTTTTTTGTCGAGTCCATCAGGCAGATGGCTGACGAGATCCCCCAGTTGGGCGCGATAGGGCGTGGCGCCGGGGCCGAGGGGAAAGACTTGGTAGCCACGTCCAGGGTGGGTCGGCGCCTGGGTAAAGCGGGGCGGATCGAGCTGCGGGCGATGCCGCCCAACGGTGCTGGCTTGATGGTGTCGCGGCCGGTGCGTCGTCGCCATGGCCCTTTGTCTCCCGCTCAGCTTGGTTAATGTATCTCTACAACGATAGACATGTCAAAATGACAACAATGCCGGTCGGAGGCAGGCGCGCCACCTTCAAATTCCATCGTATTCCGCGAAGCAATCCTGGGTCTCGAACACGACGACGCGCGCAAGTTGGGGCAGGGGGGTCTTGATTCGATGCCAGATCCAGATCGCGATATTTTCGGCCGTGGGGTTTTCTAGCCCCTCGATATCGTTCAAAAAACGATGGTCGAGCCGCTCAAGCAAAGGTTTGAAGGCGGCCTCGATCGCGAGGAAATCGGCGACAAAGCCAGTGATTGGATCGACGGCGCCCTCAAGCCTCAATTCCACACGATAGGAGTGCCCGTGCAGCCGGCGGCAGCGGTGCCCTTCGGCAACATTCGGCAGAGTATGCGCCGCCTCGAAACGGAAGGCCTGCGAGATCTTCACAAAACGACCTTCATGGCATGCCGATGAACTTATGGGTTTGCAGGCTAAGCCGCCAGCGCGGATGATCGAGGCAATAGGCGATTGCGGCCGCCGTATTCGCGGCGCGGGCGCAGCCGTCCATCGGCTGCAGCCAGAAATGCGAGAAGGCGAGGCCGCACAATCCTTCCGGCCCGAGGCCTTGTTGCGGGAATACGAGTTTCAGCTCGGAGCCGGAGGTTGCGACGAGCGGCGCGCCTGCCTTGGGGCTGACGCAAATCCAGTCGAGACCTTGCGGCGGCGGCAGCGTGCCATTGGTCTCGACGGCGGCGTCAAAACCCCGCGCATGGACCGCGCCGATCAGCGCTTCGTCAAGCTGCAACAGAGGCTCGCCGCCAGTGAAGACGACAAAGCGGTTCTCCTTACCGCTCGTCCAAACGCTCTCGATTGCCGTGGCAAGAGTTTCCGCGCTGGCAAAACTGCCGCCACCCGGACCATCCGTGCCAACAAAATCGGTATCGCAGAATCCGCAATTGGCATTGTCACGATCTTTTTCCTGGCCGGACCAGAGATTGCAGCCGGAAAAGCGGCAAAACACGGCGGCGCGCCCGGCGTTCGCGCCCTCGCCCTGCAAAGTGAGAAAAATCTCCTTCACCGCATATTTGCTCATGCGCATCCCGATGCGGCCCATGCAACATCGACATGTTGACGCATGTTCTCGCGAAAGATTTATACGACATGCAACAACAAAAAGGACCTCGCGCGAGGTCCTTTTTTCTTTACGCGACGCAGGGCAACGTTCAGATAGCCCCGGCGATCCATTTTTTCAACTCGCTTTTCGGCGCGGCGCCGACCTTCGAGGAGGCCATCTTGCCGTCCTTGAACAGCATGAGCGTCGGTATGCTGCGGATGCCGTAAGTTCCAGCCACGCCCGGGTTTTCATCGACGTTGAGCTTGGCGATGGTCACCTTGCCCTGCATTTCCTGGGCGATTTCCTCGAGCGCGGGACTGATCATCTTGCACGGAGCGCACCATTCGGCCCAAAAATCCACGACAACCGGCCCGCTGGACCCCACGACTTCGGAATCAAAATTGGCATCCGTGACTTTAACGGTGGACATCGGCCATCTCTCGCGAACTGGCGCGGGACATACCGCGCGTAACTGTTCCAAGGTAGGAACGCGGCGGGCCTGCGTCAAGCCATGCGGCCGCCGGGTGGTGTCCCAGTTTTGTGGAACGCGGCTATTCGCTCAAGCTGCCGGAATCGCGCCAGTGCGCGCGCCAACTCCAGACCTTCCCGCCGCCGCCTGTCCATTCAATTCAATTCATTCTGGAGCAGCTGTCGGGGCGCACGGTGAATAAAGGTCGATTGGGCGACAAATTGCCGTCAGGTGAGGACTATCGCCCTCACAAAGTAGAGGAGATGGCTAAGCGACTTTGGGCAGAATAGGTCAAACGACGAAAATTGGGATGACAGAAGGCCGCGCCGAATGGTGGAGGCAATGGGCACGCCGATGGCTGATCTATGCCAGCGCGTCATTGAGATTATTTTACCGCCGCTTTCCGAGGCTGTGGGAATCGCGATTGATTAAGAGCGCAGAGGCCAGGTGATATGACTGACTTGCCGCCTGGAAAGCCTTGGCCGAGAAGCTCGGGAAGACCGGATACAACATATTCGGGACGGCGGACGTACAGATAACCGACAAGGGTTTTTCCGACGAGAAATTCCTGGCGCTTATCCTGCTCGCTAGAGCCATGTCTAACTTCAAAGGCGCGCTCCTGCTGTTGCGAGAGAAGCGCATAGTTGAGGCGCGTACCATCACGCGTTGTTGCCTTGAGAATAAGTACTGGGTCGGGGCTCTGTCCGAGGAAGGGGAGAAGTTCGCGCGCAAGATGCTGCATGACGAGATGAGTCACAGGAAGGCGCGTGGTCATCGTATCTTCCGAAGCGATGTCCAACTTGAGGCGGATGTCGATGCGCGGCTGCGCGAATGGATGAAAAGTGCCAACAGACAGTTCGCGGATGCGAAGACCTTGAATCCTAGCGAAGTTGCGTCAACGAGCGACAGTGGCAGGAGCTACATCCTCTACGGCCAGCTATCCTCCGATTCAGCTCATCCGTCCGTTGATGCCTTGAAACGCTACGTCGTGCCAGATAAGCATGACGAGATAGGCGGCATCGATGTGGAACCGGTCGTAAAGGACGAGGAAATCGTAGAGACCCTCGAGTTTCTGTGTCTCGCGGTCATGGGCGTGTGCATCGACGTCAATCAAATCCTGGGCGGGACACCCGGCGGCGAGGCGCTGAACAAACTCGCCGATGAATGCAAGGAGCTCTCGAACAAATCCAATGCTAGAGCCCATCCTCGTGCATGTTATTGATGGCGCGGATCAAGCGATATTGGTGCAAGGCGTTGTGCGTTGAGCGCTTCGGCTGGATTCCCGTCATCGAGAACTCTGAGGCGAACTTCCGCAAAGGGTCGGAAGTGGAGTGACAAGCAAAAAATGGAGGGGAGCATGTTTGAAAGCGGATTTGAATTTGGTTTGGGGCTAATCGCGGCCGCGGCTTGTGCCTATTTTATCATCATCCCCGTCATCAAAAAGGCTTGGGCCTTGATGCTCAAAATGATCGCGTCGTCGTTCTTCGCTTGGACTTGCGCGGTAGTGGTGAGTGCAGCGACGTTGTTTCTTATATTTTATGAGCATGCTTTTCACCGTGGCAATGATGTTGCCGATGCAATTATGATTGTGGGTTTAATTGCAGCGACATTTCTTTGCGCAGGAGGATTGATGTTTTGGAAAAGAATGAGCGAGAGCAAATGAACTCCCAAATCGCCCAAATCGAGGCTTTCAAAAGGGACCCTAAAAATAGGTTCTTTGAGAATGTCCGGCAAGACATGGCCAAGCTATTCCAAACCGGGAAGGCCGACACGCTTGCAAGAAGCTTATGATGCGGCATGCTGGCTCAATCCCGATATTCGCGCCATTCTTATCGAAGAGGCGGAACACGGCACGGCGGCGCGGGGAGAACCATCATGACCCTCGTTTCTAATTCCACGAGGCCGGTCCTGACGATTGGCCGAATTGAGAACTCTGAGCCGAATCTCCGAAAAGGATGGAAAGCGGATATTCGCTCAAGCCGCAGGAATGAAACCGTCATTCGCGCGAATTGGCTAAAACGCCTGCCTGTCGCATTCGCTAATCCGTCGCGCGATGTCGATGCTGTCAGCCGCCCCGACCGAATGCAACTCGATTGTATTTAAGACGCGGTAGAACTAGGATGACGTCAGGAACAAAGGAGCGAGCCATGTCACCGTCGCAGTCATCGGCCAATTCCAGCGTGTCGGCCGCTCTGGCCAAATCGATACACGACCATTGGCGGCTATACCTGGGCGAGGGGATCGCTTTAATCCTGCTCGGGCTTGCCGCGATCACCTTTCCATTCATTGCAGGCGTCGTCGCCACTGTCTTCCTTGGATGGCTGTTCCTCATCGCAGGGATCGTGGGCCTCGTCTCCACATTAAGAGGGCGGCAGGCTCCGGGATTTGGGTGGTCGCTGCTTTCGGCGCTGGTGGCCTTGATGGCCGGCACCGTATTGCTTTGGAACCCGCTTCAAAGTCTGGTTGCCCTACCTAGTGGTGTGGTCATCCTTACCTATGTGCTGATCGCTTATTTCATTCTTGACGGTATTTTGATGATCATCCTCGCCATCGCCCATCGCCGTGAGCTATCGAGCAAATGGGAGTGGATTCTGGTTAACGGTGTCATCGATTTGATCCTCGCGGGTCTCATCATCTCCGGCTTGCCAGGGACGCTCTTCTGGGCGCTCGGCCTGCTCGTCGGGATCGACATGGTGTTCGGCGGTGCCTCGCTCATCGCCATCGCGTTGGAGGCGCGCAAGGAGGCGGCTTTCACGTGACAATGACTGCTTCCGGTCAACTCCCGTCATTGAGAACGCTGAGCCGAACTTCCGGGCTCGGCGGCGTATCCCATCCAGTGGATGGCCTCTCTCCGTGTACAAGTCTCCGGCGCAAGCCACAGCTGAAGATGGAGATATGCTTGTTTTACCGCCGCCACCTGCGCCTGGTCAGCGCGGTCGCGACGAGATGTCCGGAGCCGCCGCCGAGACCCGCTCCCGGGTGGGTCGAGGCGCCGATGTGCCAGAGCCGGCCGACCGGGGTCGTGTGGCGGCCCGACGAGGCCAGTGGCCGCCACAGAAAGCTCTGGTCCAGCTCTGCGGAGCCGCCGTACGGATCGCCGTTGACGGCGTTGGGGTTGCAGTCGCGCAGGTCGTCCGGCGTCAGGACGTCGATCGCGCGGATCTTGTCGCGCAGATCGGGAGCGTGCCGCGCGATCCGGTCGAGCACGCGGTTGGTATATCCCTCGGCCAGCGCCTCGGTCCAGCCGTGCGTCGTCTCGAGTTCCCCGGCCGCGTCGCCACGGGGCGCGTACGGCACCTCCTGCAGCTGCAGCCACAAAGCAGCGGTGCCCGTGGGCACCCTGGCTGGGTCCAGCAAGTACTGCCGGCCGACCACGACCGTGGGGTGCCGCGGCAGGAGTCCCGCCTCCGCCTCCGCGCACGCGATGCCGGTACCGGCCGAGCCGTCAGAAAGGTGGATCAGTGGGATCTCGGCGAGCCGTGGGTTGCGCCAGCCGAGCGGCTCCGACAGGGCGACATGGATCTGCATTGCCGCCCGGCCGTGCCGGAATCTCGCGGCCTCGGCCCGCAGGGCTGAGTCTACTGCGTCCTCCGGGAGGAGGCGGCCATAAAGCGCCCCCGGCGTCACCGAGGCGAGTACGGCGCGGCGCGCGCGAAGCGTACGACCCGCAGCCTCCACGCCGACCGCACGGCCGTGCTCCACGAGGATGCGGTCGACCTCGAAGCCCGTCTCCACACGCACACCTAGGGAACCCAACAGCGAGCGGAACGCCACCACGAACCGGCCGGCGCCCCCGGCGACCACCGGGAGACCGAAGCCGTGCAGTATTCCGGCGAACAAGGGCGTCATCAACCCACCAGCGGCATGGTCCGGAGAGAGCCCGGCATGCAACAGCCATGGCGCGTACAGGTGGTCGACTTCATGCCCGCGGAAATCCCGGCGCAGGTACGCCCGGCCGCTGGTGACCGCAGCGCGTAGCCACCACTCGGCGCCGCGCAGCCCGCCGCTGCGGGCCAGACCGCTCGCGTGCCGCACCACCGCGAGGGAACGCACCTCGCTGCCCAGCAGGCCGGCGATTGACGCCATGTTCTCGCCCAACCGTTGCAGCATGACGAGATAGACGGACCGGTCTTCGGCATGGGCGAATTCCGCCGCCGTGCGTTCGGGATCCCGGTGGGCGAACGTGGCACGGCCGTCGTCGGCCACGCTGGCAGTGACCCAGCCGTCGGTGTTCCGGTACTCGAGCCCGTGCCGCTGCAGCAGCTCGCCGAGGGCGGCGTAGGCGGGGCCCGAGACGAACAGCGGGTGCCAGGAGGAGAACGTGTCGTGGAGGTAGCCCGGGAGCGTGCGCTCCTCGGTGGCAATAAACCCGCCGATCTCGGCATTGCGCTCAAGGAGGATCACCGACCAACCGGCCCGCGCCAACACGGCGGCGGAGACCAGGCCGTTGATTCCACTTCCGACGACGATCGCATCGGCTTGGTCCGTCATCTCGCCGACTCCTCACAAAGTACATGGGGACCGCTATCCAGAATATCTGGCACGGGCACGCGGACTCTGACTCGGTTGGGGGCCGCTGGAAATTTTCATGACGGCCGTATCACCCTCGCGTCATCTGCCGCCGGTGCTTCAGCATCGCGACATCGACTTCGAGACGGAAGGAAACCGGCAACGCGTCCAGGAAAGTACGCTAGAGCAGCGCTAGGTCCGTCGGCGCACAAGGTCAGCTCGGGGTCAACTCCCGTCATGCACTCACCCAGAAATTTAAAGGTACGGCGGGGCAACCAAGATTAGTCGCAGGAGTTTTGGCTGCTGGAAGTATGGTTCCGACGATACAGGACGCGGTGGCCGAGGCTTTGTCGGTTCTTCACGTTGAGGGTTAGGCGCGGCACGTTGGCTGAGGCCGCTTTGAGAACGCTGGCAACTAACCATTGAGACGTAACTCGGCAACGCGCATCCAACTGTTGAGGATTTCACATGCGATCTGACATTGTTCCAGGGGCTATCTTCCCCGACTATGAGCTTTCCGACCACACCGCGAAACGCCGGAAGCTCTCCGAACTGCAAGGACAACATCCAATGGTTCTCGTCCTCAGCCGCGGAGGTTTCTGCCCCAAGGATCGCCGGCAGGCTGAAGGGCTTGTTGAACTTCATCGTGAGCTCGAGGTTGCCTATTGCCGGCTCGTCACGATCAGTACCGACAATATCACTGAGACGAATGAATATCGCAGCGGAGTCGGTGCCCACTGGCCTTTCCTCTCTGACGCGGGGCGTGTCGTCCAAAAAGATCTCGACATCGCCGAATACACTGATCCACTCCACAATCCCATAATCCCCCACGTGATTGTGCTCGAGCCCGGTCTTGTCATTTATATGATCTACAACGGCTACTGGTTCTTCGGTCGGCCCACCATGGAAGATCTCCGCCAGGATCTGCGCGCCGTTACCAAAAAATGTCGGCCGGACTGGGACATCACAACACCCGAACTCAAAGCGGCGTGGCAGCAAGGCCGCAAGGAACTCTTCTATCCGTACGGCAAAACGTACGTCCAAACTCTCGGTGAACAGGATTAGGAGCGGCGTCGCCATCAGCGGCACGCTGCGTCGCGATCGCCCGGTGCCATACCGGCTGGCTAAATTTGCAAGATGAGCATGTAGCATAGGCATCTCTTGCTCGATTCATATGCCTTGATTTGTGCAACAAACACTTCGCTTACTTCGTGGCTCCTTGGCCAACTTCATGTCCTCCCACTCCTTTGACATCTCTAAATCCATCGCCGATCGTGCATTGGAGACGGCGGCAATGTCTGCTGCGGCCGGCGACGTAGGGAGTTCGAATTGTAACCGCCTCCGCAACGTCCGGATTCGATGCACTTTCCGATAGTGCCAATTCGCCCTTTGCTGAAATCCCACCTGCAGACTGAAGGTTGTGAACAACACCGACAGCGCAGAGGCTAGGCCCAGCTGCCATTTTTCGATCGCCGCGGATAAAGATGGAACGAGACCAAGAAGCGCCGCCAGACTCCTTGCAGCAAGTGACGCCCAAAGCAGTCCCTGTGCCGCAAAATAGTTAAATCTAGCAAGACGAAGATACCTTTTCTCGTCAAATATGAATTCCGCGAGCAAGGTGTTTTTGCGCTCATCAAGACTCTGTGTGTCATCAGGCATGGAAGGGTTCCTAACGGCAATGCCATAGGGCGGGACGCGGCCTGTGGGACAAAAAAGCCAATAAATCGATGCTACTGCTTCATTTTCCGCGCGGTGCAGATTTCTTGAGTTTCGGTGAAAAAGTCCCGCTACAAAAAGCGCAATGACTTCGCATAAAGCTGACGTTGACGCGCTGAATATCATTGTTTTTATTGGGCTTCTGTGATTCCCTCGAACGAACAATCGGGGGAGGAACGGGCCATGATGGGACGCCTTGATGATCGGCAACAGCCGCTTTTCTATGATTTCTGCCTCGAAGACCATGTGCCCGACGATCATCTGTTGCGCCAGGTCGCCAAGGTTTTGGATTTAAGCGGTGTGCGACGGAAGCTTGCTCCTTATTACAGCGACATGGGCCGCCCGTCGCTCGATCCCGAACTGATGATCCGCATGCTGCTGGTTGGCTATCTCTACGGCCTCCGCTCGGAGCGGCGCTTGGTCGAGGAAGTACATCTCAATCTGGCCTACCGCTGGTTCTGCGGGCTTGGCCTCACGGGCGAGGTTCCCGAACGCTCCAGTTTCTCCAAGACGCGACATGGGCGATTCCGCGAGAGCGATGCCTTCCGTATGGTGTTCGAGAGTGTGCTGCAAGCCTGCCTTCGCGCCGGTCTCGTCAGCGGCGAGACGTTCGCCACGGATGCGAGCGTCATCGAGGCCGATGCGCGCGTAGCGCGGTGCACGGAAGATGCGACGCCGCCGGAGAGTTGGAACGATCCGGGCAAGGTCACGCGACCGGTGCGCGAATATCTCGACCAGCTGGACAAGGCCGCCGGTCTTGGCGCGCTCCCCGGCGAAAGCCCGAAACCGCCGAAGTCGCTATCGCTGACCGATCCACAAGCGGCGTTGACCAGCAAAGGCCGCAGCAAAATCGCTTTCGCCTATGGCACCAACTATCTAATCGACACCAAGGCGGCGATCATCGTCGATGTGGAACCATCACCCGCGCGCTGGACGGCGGAAGTGGCGGCGACACGCACAATGATTGAACGCGCCAAGAGCCGGTTCGACCTGCAACCGAAAAAGCTGGCGGCGGACACGGCTTATGGTTCAGGCGGCAATCTGGCATGGCTGATGGAGCGCGGGATCGAGCCGCACATTCCGGTGCTTGACCGCTCCATGCAAACAAATGGCGTCTTCACGCGCAACGACTTCACCTTCGACCGCGCGAACAACGCCTTTATCTGCCCCAGCGGTAAATCCCTGCCGCTCGCTTACGAACGCGACAACGGCATATTAATCTATCGCGCGCGCGTCCGTGATTGCGCGGGCTGCGCGCTCAAGCCGCAATGCACCAAGGCTTCGTCGCGGGTGCTGTCCGTCAACGCGCATGAAGACGTGCGCCAGCATGTTGCCAGCCTTGCCGGAACGGAAGCGTTCAAAAAATCCGCCCGTGAACGCCGTAAGGTCGAGATGTTATTTGCGCATCTAAAGCACCATCTCAACTTCCGTCGTCTTCGGCTGCGCGGCATGACCGGCGCGCGCGACGAATGCACGCTCGCCGCGATTGCGCAGAATCTCCGCAAGTTCGTCAAGATGATCGGCTTCTCGCCGCCGCCCCTGTCGGCGGCCTGTGTTGTGTCGGGATAAGGTGATGGATCAAGTGACAGGCGTAACTTCGCCCCTTTAACCCGCTTCGGGCAGCCGAAGTGGGAACCAAGAACAGCATTCCCTGCCAAACGCGGCGATCAGGCCGCAGCCGACGCCTTTCCAAACGCCGACTTTTTCACCGAAATTCTTGATTAATGCACACCCCGACAAGAGCTCGAGGTATTTCATTGAGCCTCGATCTCCTCCGACAGCGTCTTGGCGCATCGGGAATCTTACACCGCTCACCGCACGCGCTGGAGGCGGATCGCCGAAACCATGTATGTGGACGCTGTCAGGGGGCGAAATGAGCGATTTCAACCTATTTTGTAAGCACTTCGGAGCCGTGCAATTTTCTTGAATTCCGGACCTTATCATAATAACCGCTTTAGGTCGGGAGCTGAAATTCAAACTGAGACATTACCAGCCGCGCGGCGCGGCCCGCTACGAAACGCGCATCACTCGGCGGCGAGATCCTGGCGGTCGAGTGCCGCGAGCGCCGCGTCCAAATCCGCGATGAGATCGGGCGCATCCTCGAGCCCGGCCGAGAGGCGCAAAAGCCCATCCGTAACCCCCAGCGCGGCCCGCGCCTCCGGCGTCAGCCTTTGATGCGTCGTCGTCGCCGGATGGGTGAGGAGGCTCTTCGCATCGCCCAGATTATTTGCAATGGAAATGAGGGAAAGCCGGTTGCCGAAAGCAAATGCCGCCTCTTTGCCGCCGCGAACCTCAAAGGAGACGAGGGTGCCGCCGCCGGACATTTGCCGCTTGACGAGTTCGGCCTGGGGATGATCCGCCCCGCCAGGATAGCGGACGTTGAAGACATGGCGGTGGCCGCTCAAGAATTCCGCGATCCGCTCGGCGTTTTGCGCCTGCTGGCGAACGCGCAAGGCCAGCGTCTCGAGCGATTTCAGGAAAACCCACGCATTGAACGGCGACAGGCACGGACCGGTCTGCTTATAAAAAGGATGAATCTCGTTTTCGATAAGATCTCGGCCGCCGAGAATAATGCCGCCGAGACAGCGCCCGTGCCCGTCGATATGCTTTGTTGCCGAATAGACGACGCAATCGGCCCCAAGCGCAAGCGGCTTTTGCAAAATCGGGGTCGCGAAAACATTGTCGACGATAAGGCGCGCGCCGTGTTCATGCGCGATGGCCGCGATCGCCGCGATATCGTAGACTTCAAGACATGGATTGGTCGGGGTTTCGAGAAACAAAAGCTTTGTCTCCGGCCGCATCGCCGCGCGCCATTGGGCGAGATCGCCGCCATCGACAAGGGTCGAGGGAACGCCGAAGCGCGGCAGCATATCCTCGACCACATAAAGACAGGCTCCAAACATGGCGCGCGCCGCGACCACATGATTCCCTGCCCGTAGCTGCGCCATCAGCGCCGTCGTGACCGCGGCCATGCCGCTCGCCGTCGCACGCGCAGCCTCCGCCCCTTCGAGCAAGGCCATCCGCTGCTGGAACATGTCGACAGTCGGATTGGAATAGCGCGAATAGACATAGCCGGGCTCGGCGCCCTTCATCCGCGCCTCGGCCGTTTCCATGTCCGGGTAAGCGTAGGCCTGGGTGAGGAACAGGGCCTCGGAGACCTCGCCAAACTGCGAGCGATTGGTGCCGCCATGGACGAGCTGGGTCGCCGGATGCAGGGTTTTCATGTCGGGCTTTTGCCCGCGAGCGTTCATCAAAATCTCCTCGTCAAAATCTCCGCGTCGCGACCGGTAGGGCAGGGGCAACCCACCCGCCTTCCTTGCGGCCTTTGACCCATCGAGCCACCGATTGTTTACCCCTCGGTGAAAAATATCTCAACCCGGTGGACAACGGGGATTTGCGAAGAAGCATCGCGACGCGCGTTTTATTTCGTCCTAAAGCATTGATGCGATCAGATTGATTCGCATCAAGCCCTAGGGTCTTTGATTTCGCATGATCTTTGCGCGACACCGGTTTCCACTTTCGCAGATCATGCGCTAAGACGCCATGGCAAACCCCTTTCGAGCGACGCATTAAAACCCAATCATGACCGTCCAGCCGCTCTCCCTTTTTGCCAAGCCGGGGCACGCGAGCACGCCGCTCCTGGGCGCGAATGAGTTCGGCACCCAGTTCGGCCTGCTTCCGCGCGAAAAAATCGAGCTGATGGCGCGGCGCAAGATGATTCAGGCCGAAGGCGAGTTCGAGAGCGAGCAGTTTCAGCCGGCGAGCCTCGACCTGCGCTTGGGCGCTCGTGCCTACCGCGTACGCGCGAGCTTTTTGCCAGGCAAGGCCTACTCCGTTCGCGAGCGCCTCGATGCCCTCGGGAGCGCCGGCGACGAAATCGACATCGACGGCAATGGCGCCGTCCTGGAGCGCGGCTGCGTCTATGTGATCCCACTTATCGAGCATTTGAATCTGCCGGACAGTATTTCGGCGATCGCCAATCCGAAAAGCTCGACCGGCCGCCTCGATATTTTCGCCCGCCTCATCACTGACAAGAGCGATATGTTCGACCGGGTGGCGCGCGGCTATGAAGGGCGCCTCTGTGTCGAAGTCTCGCCACGAAGCTTTAGCGTGCGGGTGCACAAGGGCTCGAAACTCAATCAGATCCGCTTCCGCAGGCTGAACTCGCAGCAGCTCGAACGCACCGATTTCAGCATCGAGGACAAGGACCTGCGCGATCGTCATAAAAATATGCCGCTTGTCGACCACGCTTTGGAGTTGCGGCGCAACGGGCTTGTTCTTCGGGTTGGCTTAAGCGCCGAACCGATCGACGGCGTAATCGGCTATAGAGCGCAGAAACATGCCGATATTCTCGATGTGGACCGAGCCGGCGCATATCGGCTGGTCGATTATTGGGACCCTGTCCGCGCCAGGCCGGACAAGAGGCTGATCCTCGACCCGGACGAATTTTACATCCTGGCATCACGGGAACGGTTGCAGATACCCCCCGATCTCGCCGCCGAAATGGTTCCAATCGACCCCGCCATGGGCGAATTCCGGGTGCATTACGCGGGCTTTTTCGATCCTGGCTTCGGCGGGGGCACGAACAGTCATCCCTGCGCCCGCGCGGTTTTCGAAGTCCGCAGCCACGAAGTTCCATTCATCCTCGAGGATGGCCAGGTGATCGGGCGTCTTGTGTTTGAGAAAATGGCCGAGCCGCCGCAGGCCCTTTACGGCGCGAGCGCCGCCTCGCATTACCAGGGCCAGGGGCTGAAATTGTCGAAGCATTTCCGGACGAAATGAGGGCTTCGCCGGCGCGCGGCCCGCGCTAGGCCGCCCCTCGCGTCACGGGCCATTAACCTAGACTCGCGGCCCTGGCTCCACGCAAGAGCGGCAGCGGGTTCCACTTTCGCAAATCATGCGCTAATGCTATGGTAATTTTTTTCAAGACCGGTGCCAAAGCTGTGGTGCCGGCCAGCATTACGGAGAGGCACATGCGGTATCGATTGACCCTGGCCGTGGCGGCGGCATTGGTTGGCGGCTCCTCGATTGCCGCTTATGCCCAGGCTCCTGCTGCCGGGGCTCCTGCTGCCCAGGCTCCTGCTGCTGGGGCTGCTGGTTCCCGGGGTCTGCCGGGGGGGCCCACCGTCGTCAATCGGGCTGGCGGCGTTGGCGGCACTGGCTTTGGCGCTAATGGCATTACTGGGGTCGGGATTCCGGGAATACACGTGCCACTGATCGTCGGCACCGGCCATCTCGGCGCCGGGACCGGTGGCACTGGCTTGGGCGTGGGGAACGCCACCGGCGGAATCTCTAGCACGACCCGGGTCGGGACTGGCGGTCTTCAAGATAACACGGCCTGGGGGACCTCAACGGGCGGCACCAATGGTGTCGGCCGCGGTCTTCCGGCCGGAACCGGCGGCCTCAACGATAGGCTTGAGCTTGGTCTGGATACCGGCGGCATCAATGGCAGCGGAATTGGCGCGGGAACCGGCGGACTTGGCGATCTCAACAGTCTTGGAGCCGGCACGGGCGGCATCAAGGAGCGAAACGCGCCAAGATTTAGGGTGGGGCCATAGGCGGGCCGCTTGCGCGGTGTCACGGCCTTCGCTGCCGCTCGCCCGCGAATTCGATGAGGGCGGGGCTGGCCGCGGCTTCGGCTTCGCCGCCGGAACAATATTCGCCGCCTTCATGTAGCCGATTGAGAGCACCGCGGAAATTTCGGTAAGGTTCTCGCCGTCGCGGCAATAGGGCGACGAGGTGTCCCGTTGCGTTGAAGCCGCGCGGAGGATCGGTCGCCGGTTCGAAATTGGCATATGCGAGTTTTGACCGACCGATTGCCTTTATGGCGAAGGACGCCGACTCAGCGTACCGATCATGCTGGGGGAATCTGGAACCCGAGTTGACGCCGCGCGCAATTTCCGGGGCCAAAGAGGAACGACATTCTTGGCCAGAATAAACGAAAATTCCACCTTGCGCCGCTTGCTCCTGCTCCCGGCAAACGCCGTCGTGGTCCTCTATGTCGTTCTCGACGGCATCGTCACGCCGGTGTTCCGCCCGCTGCTGCGATGGGTGGTAAGACTTCGGATTGTCATTCGTCTGCAAGACATTGTCGCCGCGCTTCCGCCTTATGCGATCCTTGCCTTGCTCGCCGTTCCCTTCGCCTTCGCGGAACCCGCCAAAATCTATGCCTTGTATTTGATGACAAAAGGACAATTCGCGACCGGCCTCGTTACAATGGCAATGGCTTATCTCGTGAGCCTCCTCATCATGGACCGGATTTATCACGCGGGGCAGGGGAAGCTCAAAACGATTCCGTGGTTCGCCAAACTCATGGCTTGGTTGACCGGCATTCGCGATCGTCTTCTCGCATGGGCGCGGGCAACGCGGGTCTGGGCTTTCTCCGTCAAGCTCAAGCGAAACGCGCGCGCTCTTGCGGCAAAGCTGCGGTCATGGGCGCGGGCAACGTGGGTCTGGGCTTTTTCCGTCAAGCTCAAGCGGAACGCGCGCGCCCTCGCGGCAAAGCTGCGGCTGCGTTTTCGCGCGGGCTGAAGGTGTCCGCCGCGGGCCAAAGCTCAGTGCTTGCCGTAGTCGAGCGCGATCCCCTTCCGTTGCGCGAGGATGTAGGCCTCGAGAGCCTTAAGCCGCGGATCGTCGTCCGCGAAAGGCTTGCCGCGCACCGGATTTTCGATGCACCAGTTGATCATGTCGCGGAGCAGGGCGACGCGCCCCAGCTGGACTTGAAACTTGGGATAGGTTTCGGGATGGGTGTTGGAGGCGTCCGGATGGCACATGTCGCAGGATACGGCATTGGTGCCGCCAAGCGCCTTGTCATCGTGAAAAATGCGTTTGCCTTCCGCGACCAAGCGTTCGGTCGACTCTTGCCAAATCCGGCGGTCGCGCCCGGTAAAGGCGCCGTAGGTCTGGAACTGACTCTCGGCGGAAGCGCCCGCGCCCGGCGCTTCGGGCGCGCCATCGGCCGCGGCGACAATCCATTCGGCATCGGGATGCTTTTGCCGCCATTCTTGCATGAGCGCGCCGGCGATCTGTTGCCCTTGCTCGCGCGTCAATTGATCGCCGGGCTTGACGCCCTTCACCTCGATCGAGGTTTCGCCGTCGCAAAGACCGACGACGAGATTGCCTTCCGGGGAAGGCGTTAGCTGATGGCGCGGCACATCGCTTCCGGCCAAGGCAGGCCCCGCGGCGAGCGAGAGAACGAATGCGAGACGGTGGGGGCGCATGGTCTTCCTCAATAGCTGGAAAGCGTCGTCGCCCCGGGGCGATCCTTCGTGCCGTTCGACGAAAGATAATTTGCCCGCACGGTGACGGGATTGCGGTTCCAAAGATTATAAACCTTGTCGATCATGCCCGACGCCAGCACATTGAGTTGACCATCGCCGCAGCCGTCGAAGGCGTTGAAGGGGTCGGCGCGGTTCATTTGGACAGTGAGCTTCGGCAGTCCCTCGGGGGCGTAGGGCCATGGCCAAGCGGTCGAGAGCAGCCCATAGAAGCTGATGTTGCCAATGCGGTTGAGAAGAAGCTGATGGGTGTGGCCGTGAATTACGGACACCGTATCGAATTTAGCGAGGATCGCCTGCACGTCGTCGGCGTCCTCCGTCCAAAAGTTCCAATTGCGGTAATATTTGTAGAGAGGCGAGTGGGAGAAAATGACGATGGGCGTCTTTTTGTCGATCGCCGCGAGATCAGTTTGCAGCCAATGGCGCCCTTCCGGTCCGACCTCGAAGCGCGATTGGACGCCATTGTCAAGCCCGGCGACGGTGTGCATCCGCTCCTCAGGAGTCATGCCCCGCGCGGTCCAGAAATCCTTTTCCTGAACGCTCATCAGGGTTACGAAATGAATGCCCTTGTAATTGAACGAATATTGGGAGGGCCCGAACAAGGACCGCCAATGCTCGCCCATGTCGAGGAACCAGTCGTGTTCGCCGACCATCATCTTTAGGGGGGCCTTGAGATCCTTCAAAATCTGGGCGCCGAGATCGAGTTCCTCCGGTCGGCCAAGCTGGGCCAGATCGCCGCCGAAGAGAACAAAATCGGGCTGCGGGTCGAGTGCATTGACCTCTTCCACCGCTTTCACCGCAGACCGTACGAAACGGTCGTTCACCTTGCGGGTGTAAAGATGGGTGTCGGAGATATAGGCGATGGTAAAAGCGGGCGTCGCCGTCTCCGCCGCTTGCGCGATCTCGATCAGCTGGAAGCTCTGCGGAACGATCAGCCCCTTCGCGGCGGCGATCCCGGCGGAAACTCCGGCGACTTGGAGAAAGCCGCGCCGGGAGAGCGCGCCCAACCGGGTGAGATCCCCGAAAAATGAGGCGCGCTCCTCGTAATACTTGGTCTCGATGCTCTTGTGCGCCATGACGTTGCTCCCCTGGCGAAAACGTTTTGCGTGAAACATTTTCGCCGTCTATCTTTGTTGTTTTACTGTTCGGCCACCTAGCTAGAGAATGCGATTTTCGAAGATCATGCTCTCAATAGGCGCCGATTGACGCCGGATTGCGCAGATCCGGATTGGTCCCGATATCTCCGAGGTCACCCTTCTTGCCTTCGGCGACATCTGTTTCACGCTGCGGCCGGTTGGTTTTGAGCGATGTTTGCCGGCCTAACTCCGCCTTGTTGAAATCGGCGAAGCGGTCGTCGGTGAGGGTGAAGAGGAAAGCAACAAGATCGTCGATTTCGGCTTCGGTCAACGCAAGACGCTGCATCCCGCCATCGAGAAACGGATTTGGAACGCCGCCCTTGTTGTAATGGTCCATCACATCCCAAAGGGTAGCGAGAGAGCCATCGTGCATATAGGGCCCGGTGATCCCGATATTGCGGAGGGTCTCGCTTTTAAAGGCACCGATGTCGGCCGGGTTTTTGGTCACCAGGAACCGACCGAGCTCGGAATAAGATGTCTGTAAGGCGAGTTCGTCGATCTGCTTCGTATCGCCGGTCCTCAAGATGGCAAGCGCCTTGCGGGCAAGCCCAGCAAAGTCTTGCTTGTGCGCGGCGATCCCGATATTGTGAAACTTCTGGTCGGAGAAGAGTGGCGACACCGCGTTGAACGCGTGGCAGGAGCTGCAGCGCCCCTTGCCTTGGAACAACGCCCAGCCACGCTGCGCCGCCTCGCTGACGGCCTGAGGGTCCCCAGCCAAGAAGCTATCGAACGGCGAATTGGCGGAATATTGCGTGCGCTCGAAAGCCGCTATCGCGGCGGCGATATCTTCGTAAGTGAAATCGCGCCCCAAGAGCGATTTGAACGCGTCCGAATATTCCTGGATCTTGGCGACCTTTGCGACGACATCGCCGGGAGACTTTTGGCCCATTTCCACCGGATTGAGAATCGGAAGCTTGGCCTGATCCTCGAGCGCGGGCGCGCGGCCATCCCAGAATTGCGACGCTTGAAACATCGCGTTCAACACGGTCGGCGCATTGCGCTGGCCATGCTGATCCTGGACGCCCGCCGAGGTTGCGCCGCCGCGATGATCGGTAAATCCCTTGGTGGGATCGTGGCAGGTTTCACACGCGACCGAGTCATCGACCGAAAGGCGCTTGTCCTTGAACAATTTTTCGCCGAGAGCGGCAAGTTGCGCCGTCGGCTCGTGCCCTGGCGGCACGGCCTGGGCATAGAGCTGCGGCGAAATGCCAAGGGGCAGGGCGGGTTTCAGCGGCACTGGCTTCGCGGGAATAGCAAGCGCGAAAGTAGGCGGCGCCGGAGTAGCCGGTACGACTGTAGCCGGCGTCGGAGAAGCCGGCGCGGGATTAGCCGGCGCCAATGGCGGATTGTCGAAGGAATTGAATACCACCCCCGCCAGCGCGAGCAGGGCCCCTCCAATTGTCACAGCCGCGAAGCCAGCTCCCAAAGTCCCGCGCGAAAGTTGCACCGTTTCCTCCGACGTTCTTTTTCGCCAAGTTTGCGTGAATGCGCAACCGCGGACAATTGTTTTCCGGCCAAACATAACCAGAAAAATGCCGGAAGTGAACCACTAAAATTTGAAAACTGTCGCAGGCCGTGCTCCGCGAGGTCGGGCGTTCGGCGAACGCGGATGCCGGAACGGCGGCGTGGTAAAGGTGGCGACATCGTCGATGACAAAGGGGAAAAGCTGCTTGACGCGTGCCGCCACCACGGGCATGACGCTAGCCTCCAGCCATGACGTTCTCGTGAATTTACCAGGCCGGACTCTCACAATGCTTCATGGCGGCCGCCACGAACCTGGGGCCGTGGAACCGTGGCTCTTTTTCATCTTTGTTGAAATCGCGAGCGCGCGCATGAGCAGGGTAGCTTATGTCAATGGCCGGTATGTCTTGCACCGCGACGCCATGGTTCATATCGAAGACCGCGGCTACCAATTCGCCGATGGCGTCTACGAAGTGTGTGAGGTCTTTCGCGGCGCCTTGATCGACGAGAGGCGCCATTTCGAGCGGCTCGCCTATTCGCTCGCGGAATTGCAAATTGCCGCGCCTGTGCGGGCCGGCGGGCTCAAGGTGGTGGTCCGCGAAGTCATGGCGAGGAACCGTGTCGAGAATGGCTTTGTCTATGTGCAGGTGACTCGCGGGGTGGCGCCGCGGGACCACGTCTTTCCCCAAAAACCCGCGCGTCCGAGCCTGGTCGTTACCGCGCGTCAGGTCGATCCCGAAAAAAGTGAAATCAACGCGCGCAAGGGCATCAGCGTCATCACCACTCCTGACCTGCGTTGGAAAAGGGTCGATATCAAGACGATTTCCTTGCTGCCCAACGTTCTCGCGCGCCAGCTGGCAAGCGAGCGCGGCGCCAGCGAGGCCTGGCTTGTCGATTCCCTCGGCATGGTCACCGAAGGGGCGGCATCGAACGCTTGGATCATCAACAAGGCTGGAGTCCTCGTAACGCGTCAGCTCGATCATTCCATCCTGCGCGGCGTCACAAGGACCACGCTGATTGAAATCGTCGCGGCGGAAGGTCTGAAATTGGAGGAAAGAAAATTTAGCCTCGAAGAGGTTTTCGCCGCGCGGGAGGCCTTCATTACCGGCGCCACGACCCTCATTATGCCGGTGGTGCGCATCGACGGGCGCGAGATCGGCGCGGGGATTCCTGGACCGGTTGCATCGAAATTGCGCGCGATTTTTCATGCCGCCGCCGCGCGATCCGTAAGCCTATGATCAACCTTCGGGAGCGCGGCTCCATCGATTAATATTTAATCCTGATGACAATGATCAAAGTAGGGCTTGCGGCGCCGCCTATTGGTCTAATATGATCGGAGCCGGGAGTGGCCGGTTCGCGTGTATCTTAATCTTAAGCATCGTTTGTTAGGGAGACGGTGTTGCTAGCGAGCTGGTTTCCAACCTGCCAAGATAAGATATGGTGTCGCATGGAATCCCTGCGGCTTCCTATCGAAGGCGTTGAAGCGATCGCATAAGATGTCCATGGGGCAAACCGTAGCCTAATGGCTCCAGTGGTTCTTAATGAGCAATATGCGTCGGGCACGGCGCCAAGAACAAAATAGGATACCGGGATATGGGAGGGGTGAAACGTCTTGCCGAGCCGGGCAATGAGCGCATTGGCCGGCCACAAAATCTCCAGGACACTTTTCTCAATTTTGTCCGCAAGAACAAGGTTCCTCTCACGATCTTCCTGGTCAACGGCGTCAAACTGCAGGGTGTCGTCACCTGGTTCGATAATTTCTGCGTATTGTTGCGTCGCGACGGGCATTCCCAGCTCGTTTATAAGCATGCCATATCGACGATCATGCCCGGCCAGCCGATTCAGATGTTCGAGCCCGGCGACGAGGCGGGACTCGATGAGGCGCATGAGGCTAAGGCGCCCCGCCGGGCCATAGGATGATCTCGGCAGGCTGGAATCCGTTCTTCGGTGATTGATTTGTTAGAAAATCCCGGAAATCCGATCGGGGCAACGCGCCGACGCCATCGCGGCAGGCATTTTGATCGAGGCATGGGGAGTTTTCCATCGGCGTCCTTTCGAATGGTACAAAATCGGTGCTAAAGGCCGGCCCGGATACCAAAGTCGGCGCCGGACATGCTAACGAGGCGCGTACCCGGGCTCTGGTGGTCGGTCCTTATCTCGACGCTGACGCGCACCGCAAAGCGGAGCTGGCGGCGTCCGCCAAAGCGGCGCGCGGGCGTTCGCGGGAGGCACGTCTTTTTGAAGCGCTAGGGCTTGCCCAGGCGATCGGCGTTGAAATTGTCGCGGAGCAAATCGCTCCGCTTGCGCAAATCCGGCCCGCGAGTTACCTCGGCAAAGGCAAAACCGCCGAGCTCGCCTCTCTGGTGAGCGCGGAAGCGATCGATCTCGTTGTCATGGATTGCGCCTTGTCGCCGGCGCAGCAGCGCAACCTCGAAAGTGCGCTTGCGGCCAAGGTCATCGATCGCACCGGACTGATCCTCGAAATTTTTGGCCGCCGGGCACGGACACGGGAAGGCGCGCTACAGGTCGAGCACGCTCATCTCGCCTATCAAAAATCGCGGCTAGTGCGGTCCTGGACCCATCTCGAACGTCAACGCGGCGGTTTTGGCTTCCTCGGCGGTCCCGGTGAAACCCAGATCGAGGCCGACCGCCGCCGCATCGAGGAGCGGATGACCCGCATCGAACGCGAGCTCGAAGGCGTCAAGCGGACGCGTGGCCTGCATCGCCAAAGCCGCCGCGCCGTGCCTTATCCGATTGTCGCGCTTGTCGGCTACACGAACGCGGGAAAATCCAGTCTGTTCAATAGGCTGACGGAGGCGGAGGTGGTTGCCAAAGACATGCTTTTCGCGACCCTCGATCCGACCTTGCGGGGTGTCGCGCTGCCGCATGGCGGTCGAATCATTCTCTCCGATACCGTGGGCTTTATTTCCGACTTGCCAACCATGCTTATCAAAGCCTTCCGGGCGACACTTGAGGAAGTCCTTGAAGCGGACGCCATCTTGCACGTCCGCGATATAGCGCATGGTGACGCCGAAGCGCAGCGCGCCGACGTCGAAGCCATCCTCGCCGGTCTCGGCATCGATCCGGCCAGCGATCGCCGCCTCATGGAGGTCTGGAACAAATGCGATCTGTTGGGCGAAGCCGCCCTCGCCGCAAGGCGAAGCGCCAAGTGGTTTTCGCAAGGCAACCCGGTCATGGTTTCGGCATTGACGGGACAGGGCCTCGAGGACCTTCGCGTCGCGATTGAAACACGCCTTGCAAACGACCGGATTGTCTTCGACATCGCGCTCGATCCGGCCAACGGCGCGGGGCTCAATTGGCTGCACGAGAATACCGAAGTCATAGGCAAAAGCACAGCGGCGGACGGGTCCGTTCATATGCGGGTTCGGGTCGTGCCGGAACGCGCCGAGCCGGTCCGGCGGAAATTTCCCGCAGCCGGCGGGTGATCGCCCCCTAGGCCGGTCCAGTCGACTAGACGAACGAAGATTGCTCCACCCGGCGCCTTTCGAAACCGCGTCTGAGGGTCAGGGGGCGTCTTCAATTTGATCCAGCAGCTCGATAAGCCGGCTCACCTGTTGCAGCAGAATGCCTGAGACACCGAGGCCAAACCAAACGCCGATGGCGAATGACCAGTGCATGGGTGCTCCAAAAAACTCCTCCCGGAACCAGAAGGTGTGCCCCCATTCATTGAACCCGACGGCGATCATAAGCATGAAGGGACCGAACACAGCCAAGGTCAATGGTAGCGAAAAGCCCTTGGCAAAGAGAGGCAATCTGGTCCTTGCGTAGATCCAGGCAGAGCCACCCAGAAGGATGTATGCGGGGAAGTTGAAATAGAACTCGATGATGTGACTGGCGGTGAACGGCGAGTCTCGGACAGAGGCCTGGTGCCAGGAATTGTCCTGTTCAGCGAAGAAGCTGCCCGCCCAATATACGGCGAAGGTGTATATGCTGATCCACATCGTGAGCGTGAAGTAACGACGTATTTCTTCTTTTGGAGCAATTGCATCCAGATTGCGGTCACGGGTGAACCAGAGATAGCCCCATAGGGCCGGGAACACCAGCGCCAGCGCACCCAATTCAATATACAACAATCGCATCCAATACGTTTTGAACTCCGGCTCGCTGGAATCAAGACCCGTCAGAAGGCCGAATTCGCCTTGATAACTGCGCAACCCAACGTAAATGACGGTTAGCCCCGCAAAGGTCAGCAGATATATATAGAGGTCCCTGATGTACCAGGGCAGACCTGATTTCTTAATCGCTGCTTTGGCAGGCAAGATGTCATGTGATGCGACGGACATTGTAATTACCTTTCATGTGCATGAACGGAGCCGTGAGACAAGGAGTCTATACACTAGTCGAACTTTGGGATGACGGCGCTCGAAATGCTGGCGATGTAGCGATTGCTGGTTGCATCGATGAGGAATAGGAGACCTCCCAGTCGGCTGTCCGTATCGCGAATAAGTCCGTCCAGCCTCTGCGTCGCCCACAGCGCATCTGTCCCCGTGAGGCGGACGATCCGGCTTTCCCCTGCTTTTATTGGAGCGGGGGAATCGATGCTCAGCCCTTGCGGGGCGACAAGGGTGTCATCATCAATACCCTGATTGGCGTCCTGATTGGCCTGGTGTGAGGCAAGGTTGATGAAGCGCACATTGCCGGACGCAAACTCCCGGATCTGGACGGGTTGATCCGAGGAATTGCGAATTTGCGTCACAATGGTCATCGATCGAGAGGGTACGTCGTACTCGGCTCGTTGAACTTTGACCTGGACGAGTCCAGTGTTAACGACGGGCGCCAGAGGCTCGATTTGATCCAGCGCGGTTTGCAGAGGAATGGTGTTGAGATATTGAGAATCCGTCATTGCTTGCGCCCCGAATACAACCAACGGCACGACCACCAGGATTCCCGCGGCGATGGCCCTGTCGAGGGGTGTGACCAACGCATCCCCTTGGCCTGACTGAAGCATCTTGTTTCGCGGAATGAATAGCGGCCGCCTCACCCACCAAAGCAGCCAAGCTGCCGCAAGCGCGAACCAGAACGCGTGCCAGCCGATGCCATTGGCAAGGCCGTAGGTTTCCATATCGATGACGTCGCCATTGAGCGTTTTCACCGGGTTGGTAAAAGCCGCCGGAACGCCGGTGACTTCGATCCAGTGTCCCGGACCCATGACGGCGCCCGCGTCGTGCAGGTTGAAGAAGGGATGGATATGGTAACGGCCGGGCAGCCGCGCCTTCAGCACGATCTTGAAGTCGTAATCGCCGCCCAGCTTCAGGGCCGCGGAACCGGCCGTAGCTTGCCCGTTCACATAACGCTCGGTGCGGACAAACACAGGTCCGGGTGACGACACGTTGAGGTAGGAAGCATCTGGCTTGGGCACGGCGCGGGGCCAGTCCTCGGCGACATGGAATTTGCCGGTAATGACCAACTCGTCGTTGACCCTCGGTTTGTCCTGGGACCATCGCACGTCGTACCACTGAATGGTGCGCATGCGGATGAACGGCTCCAGGGACTTTTCGCCATGGGCATAAACGGCGTTCGGCGCAAAGGTCAGGCCGAACAACCCCAAACAGAAGATACCCAACAAATGCATCATGGTTTTCGTCATGGCAGTATCCTCCGCTCAGATATTCTTCACGTATTTGGTGGTCGCAAACGCCTTGCCCATATACCACCAGAGCGGGTACATCAAAGTACACAGGAAGGCCGAACAGAAAGCCGACAACGGCGTAGCGTATTGGCCATATGTCCTGAGGGCGCCTCTTTCGATAATCCGCAGATACTCGGGCATGCTGGCGCGGATGTATTGGAAGCCGAACAGATCGGCGATGGTCAGCTGGGCGCCATTATATTCGACGGGCACGTGGAACATGCCGAAAATTGGCCAGTTGCTCGGGTAGAACAACAGCGCGAAAGCCATCCCGCCCACGATACTGGTCACGGTCACGCTGTTGGTTAACATCAGGACGGCATCGAGGACTAGAGCGCTTGGCAACATGGTTGCCGGCATCACTTCGTTGATCGGAAAATAGTTCCAGAGGTGATAGGAGAAGTATCGCGCGATCCAAGCCCCAATCAGAAGACACGAGATGCAAAGCGTCGCGCCCATTGGCAGACGGAAGTTTGACCAAAGCACCGCCTGGACGGCCGCTGGGAAGGTAATCATCATCAATGGGGTGACGAGCGGCCACCATTGCCGGTCCTTCCAGTCCTGCCAGAAGTCCCAGTCTCCCACCGTTAGCATCATATGCAGATGGAATATGCCAATGAACAAGAACAGGGCCAGCACCAAGATGAGATAGTCATAGGCTCGGGTGAGCCTCGCTTTTTCCCCGGTATAGGGTTGCGGCGGAACTTCGAGAGCTTTAGTCGCCATGGGAATCTCCTGACGAAACCGGATGTCTGCCGGGTTGCCACATTTAATCCCGTCGCTCGCGCGAACATTCACGTTCAAGACTTGACGTGAACGAATCACCATGCGGGACGATGGCGGCAATCTAGGCGCCCATGGGCGCCCTGTGAAATGATAAGATTTAATGCTGCTATGAATGAAAATCACAGGCCGTAAAGGCGACTCTCGATCGGCGCATACGACCCTTACCTCCAGACGAATCGTCACCCCAGCGGTGCTTGAAATATGCCGGAATTGCGCAATTTTGATTTGAATCTGCTTGTCGCATTCGACTTGCTAATGCAGGAACAGAACGTCTCGCGCGCGGCGGAACGCATGTTCGTCGGTCAATCGGCGATGAGCCACATTTTGCAGAGATTGCGCCAACAACTGGATGATCCATTGCTGGTGAAAACTTCCACCGGAATGAAACCAACGGACCGCGCGCTGGCCCTGATCGATCCCGTCAGGATTGTCCTCCGCGAAGTCGAGCGCCTGCTTCACGCGCCGGAAGATTTCGACCCGGACAAGAGTCAACGGCGTTTCGTCATCGCGGCCACCGATTATATGGAAGTCCTAGTGCTGCCGGCGCTTGTCGAGCTGATTACCCGGCAAGCGCCGAATGTCGTTATTCATTTCAAACGGACCGAACTTCCATTTCCCGAAAGTGAGCTCGAACACAGTGAACTCGATGTCGTGCTGGGATTTGAGGCGATCCTGAAGCCGGCAGGCTATTTGATCAGCGAGAAGCTGTTCGACGATCGAGTGACTTGTCTGGTCAGCCGGAGTCATCCTGCCAACGAAGGCGTTCGCCTGACGCTCGACGAATATCTCTCGATGCGGCACATGCTGATATCGCGCACGGGAACCCGCGTCGGCGTGATCGATGAATGGTTGGCCGAGAAGGGCCTTGAGCGCCGCATCGCCCTCATCGTGCCGCACTTCCTCTCCGCGCCGTTGATCGTCGCCAAGACGGATTTGCTGCTGTCCTTGCCCGAACGAATCGCCAGGCAATTCGTTGGCTTGGCGCCGCTCAGCATCTTGCCGGTGCCCATTGATCTTCCGGTCTATGAACTGGTTATGATTTGGCATCCGTTACGGGAAAACGATCCCGCTCATCGCTGGCTGCGACACCAGATATTGACGGTTTGCCAAACCCTGGACGAGCCTTCCAACGCTTGAGTCACCGTCCCGGCAGTCCGGCGGCCGGGGCTTTGACCTCAATCAGAAAGTAAGGCGGCTTGGACAGCGACTCGCCACCATTCAAGGCAGCGGATGGTGCGGTCGATTGACCACGGCGTTGAGCTTGCCTTCCGTCCCAAAGCTAAGGGAATCGACCCAGGACAGCTCTGGGCTTTGGGCGAGCCTCTGATAGCTTCTATCCGCCTTGATGACAATCGCGTTTTCCGCCAGATCGCCCAGATAAATATTGTTGTCCTTGTCGATGCTGACGCCATCGCAGATGGGTTTGGCGTTGTAACGCTCCACTCGTTGGCCGAGGGTTTTTGCGTCCAAACCTTCATCGGCCAAATCAGCCGCCTTGGTGCGATAGAGAGTCAATCCGTTGAAGAGCGCGGGAGGGCTGCATCGGATAAAGCCGGACGACCGGGAGACGGAGAGTTGAGGGACCAGGGATCGCACCCGTCGCCATTTGGACGATAGGGCGGCGATTGGGCGGCGCCGCTCCCGTTCAATCGAGCGAAATCGACAAAGCCTCGCGGCCCTTTGGCGTATCGACGACCTGCATCGTCACGGGCTGGCCTTCGGCAAGGTTCTGGATTCCCGCCGGACCGAGGATCGAAATATGGACAAAAATGTCCTTGCCGCCGTCATTCGATTGGACGAAGCCGAAGCCTTTGTGGTCATCGAACCATTTGACAATCCCCGTGATCGAAACCGCGGTCGAAGGATCCGGGATGCGGCGCTGCGGGCGGGGCGAATCGCCACCCCCGCGAGACGGCGGCGCCCTTTCCGCCGCTCCAGCGGTGTCAACCTCGAGGACGCGAGTGACTTGAGCGCCCTTCATGCCATTGCTGACATTTACCTTCAACTTCGCGCCTGGGGGAACCGACTCATATCCCGCGGCCTGAAGCGCGCCGATATGCAGGAACGCGTCGCCGGCTCCATTGCTCAACTCGACGAAACCGAAACCCTTTTCGCCCTTGAACCATTTGACGACCGCGTCGACGCTCGGCCCGCTTGGCGGCGCCATTTCCTGGGGGCCGCCGCTTCCGGTTCCAAAGCCCGCTCGCGGGGTCCGGCTCGGCCGCGGAGAATCATAGGGCGAAGGCCCATCGTCATCGAACCCGCGCTTCTTGGGTCCCCGGAAATCTCTACCTTTGCTCATGATGTGCCTGCTCGTCTCCACCAAAAATCGTATCTAACTTTGGCCTGGCGCGCTTCCAGCCGCTCGCTCGCACCGGCTCATCGGCCGCAATTTCCGACAAACGCACGCACCAAAAGGCCAGCCCCGCAAGGGTGCCAGCCCAAAATCGCGCCGATGGTCGTTGGTCCAAATGCCGAAAATCCCGTGCCACGTAAATGATAGCAATTGTCAAAGGGCTTGGCTACTCCAATCCGCATGGTACGAAGCCGCGCGATTGGAAAAGACCGCTCACCCTGGCAGCCATTCGCATAATCTATATTATGGAACATACATCCGGATTTCAGGACGCCGCCGCGCGCACCTTATATTCGTATCTAAAATTAAAAATTGATATCAGTGGCCTATATTACGAAGTTCATACGTGAGATTAAAGCTGACCGGAGCAATTCAGGCGCAAATTCGCATGCCGTCGAAAGCAGGTTCGACATTGCCGGGAAGTTCGCTTTTGAGCCGCGCGAAATCGAGATCGCTATGAAGGTTGGTGAGAATCGCGCGCTTGGGCCGCAATTTGGCGATCCAGTCAAGAGTTTCCGGCAAGGACAAATGACTGGGGTGCGGCGTGTAGCGCAAAGCATCGACGATCCACAGGTCGAGCCCCTCCAAAAAACCGAGGCTATCGATGGGAACGGCGTTGAGATCGGGCGAATAGGCGACCTTGCCAAACCGAAATCCGAGCGCGCCAATCTCGCCATGTTCAAGCTGGAACGGAACGGCATCCAGAGGTCCGCCAGGACCAATTATGCTTAGAGGTTGACCTGTTACCAGGCGATGTTCGTTTAGCAATGCAGGATAATGGCTGCCGGGTGGCGTTTCGAAAATATAACCGAATTTCGCGCGCACGAGGGCCGACGTGGCGGCGTCCATATAGAGGTCGATTTTTCGCCGTGCCATGATGACCAAAGGCCGGATCTCGTCAATTCCATGAATATGGTCGGCGTGCGAATGGGTCAGCAGGATAGCGTCGAGCCGGCCGATGCCACGGTCGAGCAATTGTTCGCGAAGATCCGGCGACATGTCGACGAGGACTTGGGTCGTGGCGCCATTCTCGCCACGCCGCTGGACAAAAAGCGAGCAGCGCCGGCGGCGGTTTTTTGGATTGTTGGGATCGCAGGCGCCCCAGCCTTGGCCGACGCGCGGAACCCCCCCGGAGGATCCGCAGCCGAGGATGGTGAAGGTGAGGCTCACGCCGCTTCCGCGCCGATCGCAGGAGCAGGCATCTTGGCAAACAAGTGCAGCGCGTTGGCGCTCGTTTCCGCGGCGATTGTTTGCACTGAGACGCCCTTCACGTCGGCCAATACTTGGGCGATGGCTGCGACAAATGCCGGTTCGTTGCGCTTGCCGCGATAGGGAACCGGCGCCAGATAGGGCGCGTCGGTTTCGACCAGCAACCTGTCCATTGGAACCGCGCGGGCGATCTCCCGCAGCGGCCGCGAATTCTTAAACGTCAAGACGCCGGAAAACGAAATATAGAGCCCAAGCGAAAGTGCTACCTCGGCAAGCATGGCAGACGAGGTGAAGCAATGGAGAACCCCTGTAAAAGCGCCCTTCCCCATTTCGTCCGTTAATATAGCGGCGATATCGGCGTCCGCGTCGCGGGCATGAATGACAATTGGAAGCCCGCTTTGCCGGGCGGCCGCGATATGGGTGCGGAAAACCCTCGCGGCAATGTCGCGCGGGGTCTTGTCATAATGATAATCGAGTCCGGCCTCGCCAATGCCGACGCATTTTTTGTGGCGGGCGAGATCGACGAGGCGATCTTGCGACACTTCGGCTTCTTCATGCGCATGATGCGGATGCGTGCCGGCCGTGCAATAGACGTCCTCATAGGTTTCGGCGATGAGGCTGATCGAACCAAAAGCTTCCGTGCGGGTCGAAATGGTGATCATCCGCTTGAGCCCTGCGGCGCGGGCGCGTTCGACCACTGCATCGCGCTCGGCGGCGAAATCCGGAAAATCGAGGTGGCAATGACTGTCAATCAGCACGATCTAATCCACAAAATTTGCCCGAATCCCCGTCCGGAAGGTTTCGATCAGACCGGGCGGGCAGCGCGGACCCGCACGCTCCCGTCAATGAAGAAGACGACGGGCGTAGTCGGCGATAAGTCCTCGATTCCGATCCGCTTTGCTAATGCCAAAAGCTGTGGGGTGATCGAATGTAGAGCACTACCCCAATATCTCAGGCGAGCGCGAGCAACCGTAATCCCTTTGGAAAGATCGCGCTGGAAATCCTCGTCGAGGTCGTCGAACAACGCTTTCCGATAGCGTTTCTTGATGCACCAGCTTACAAGGAATTCGGCGACTCGCGGAGGTTCCGTTTTTGGTGAATGATGAAGCAAAATGCTTGACTGCTCGCTTGAGCGAAGGGCAAAAGTACCTTGCTCGCCGGGGAGATGTCGGGGGAGCCGTACTCCTTCCATCGGGGTGTTGTGGTTTATTTCTTGAAGTAAGTCTTCCAAAGAGCGAGGTTTGCTATTTTCTCCTTCCATTTTTATTTCTTGAAGTAAGTGTTCCAGCGACGTTCGCTGGTTTATTGATCTATGAAGAAATAAGTATTCCAAAAGGTTGTCGTGCTTGAAGTCGGCGCTCATGCGAAGGCCCCCTTCAGCTTGAGCCCAGCACGCATAGCATCCATTGCATTGAGCGAGGCTTGAAGCGCCCTTTCGCCGGCTCCTGTAATCGTGAAATAAAGTTTCTTACGGCCGCCGCGCGAGCCGGTTGCTTCACCAACGCGAGACTCGATCATGCCCCGGTCTTCGAGCCGTTCTAGAATCGCGTATATCGAGCCAAAAGAATATTCCTTGTCCGTTCGCAATTTGATCTCGTCGCGAATGGAGACCCCATAAGCATTGGGATGGAGGCGCATAATGCCGAGCAGCGTCTGCTGCTCGATCAGCGTCAGGTCGGTAACATCGACCATGAATTTTCCTTTTTGTTTCATTTATTCGTATATTTAGAAGAAATCGTCTGGGTGTCAAGAGGCGACGGGTCGAATACCGTTTGAACCAGCGATCATCACGTTAGACCTTTCTTGAGCAAATGTTCCTCCGCGTCGATGTAACGCGGAAAAACCGGCGCGGGCAGAGGCAAAAGCGTTCCCGCCACGAGACCTTGCGCTATCTCGGCGTCAACAAAATTTCGCGCGTTTTCGGGCACGCTCAAAAGGCCAAGAAGTTTTTCCATCGAAGCCGGCATGAACGGTTGCGTCATGATCGCGACCATCCGCAAAACCTCGGCGGTCACATAAAGAATCGTTTGCATCCGCGGGGGGTCATTTTTCCGCTTTACCCATGGTTCTTCGCTGGCGAAATAGCGGTTGGCTTCGCCGGCCACGCGCCAAATGCCAGTCAGGACCATGTGCAAGGCATAGTCTTGCATCGCGGCGCGGGATTTTGCCGGAAGCGCTGCCGCTTGCGCAAGGAGCGCCTGGTCCGCTTCGCTGAGCGCAGCCGGCGCCGGCAATATTCCGCCGCAATTCCTCGCGACCATCGCCAAGCAGCGCTGCGCGAGATTGCCGAGATCGTTGGCCAGATCGGCATTGATCCTATTGACGATGGCTTCATGCGAATAAGTGCCGTCCTGGCCAAACGGCACTTCGCGCAGCAGAAAATACCGCAACTGGTCGGCGCCATAATGTCTCGCGAGCGCAAGCGGATCGATCACATTGCCGACCGACTTCGACATTTTCTCGCCCCGGTTGAAGAGAAAACCATGGACGACGATTTGGCGAGGCAGCGCAAGTTTGGCCGACATCAGGAACGCCGGCCAATAGACGGCATGAAATCTGGTAATGTCCTTGCCAATCACATGCGCGCTCGCAGGCCAAAATTTTTGGCGTAGCGCCTCAGGGTCCGGGAAACCAGTTGCGGTGATATAATTCGCCAACGCATCGACCCAGACATACATCACATGGCGCGCATCGCCCGGCACCGGAATGCCCCAGTCGAAGGTCGAACGGCTGATCGAAAGATCGGTCAGGCCGCGTTCGACAAACGCAACAATTTCATTGCGGTATTTCTCCGGCGTCACGAAATCCGGACTATCGCGGTAAAGCTTGAGGAGCCGGTCCCGGTAGGCCGAAAGCTTGAAATAATAGCTTTCCTCCTCAACCCATTCGACCGGCGCCCCGGTCGGGGCGAGAAGGGTGCCGCCGGGTCCTTCGATCAGCTCGGATTCGTCAAAAAATGCTTCGTCGCGGACCGAATACCAGCCTGGATATTTGGAACGATAAATGTCGCCCGCGGCCGCCATTCTGGTCCAGAGCTCGCGCGCGGCCGCATGGTGGCGGGTTTGCGTGGTGCGCACGACGTCGTCTGCTCCGGCAAAAAGAGCGGTGCCCATCGCGGCGAATTGCGCCGCGGTGCGGTCGGCGAGTTGTTGAGGGGTCTGGCCTTCGTGTGCGGCAGTCCGCTGCATCTTCTGGCCGTGTTCGTCCATCCCGGTGACGAACAGGACATCGAAGCCGTCAAGCCGCTTGAAGCGGGCAATCGCATCGGCCGCGATCCGCTCATAGGCATGTCCAATATGCGGCGCGCCATTGGCGTAGGGTATCGCGGTCGTGATATAGAAGGGGGAGCGGGCACTCATGAACTTGCAATCTTAAATTTTCGCGCGGAGCCGCCGAAGCCCTTGGGGCGTCCCGTTTCATGACGAAGACGCCCGCTCCGCCGCCGCCAAATCGGCGAACAGGGACAAGACAAACGGCCGCTTGTCCAGATTGAAGGTATCGGTCTCGCGCGCCGCCTCGCTGAGTTTTTCCCATACAAGGGCGTAGGGCGCAAGCCGCGCGCAATTAGCTTCCGGACTCAGCGCGCCGCGCCGCACTTTCGTATCGAGCCAGGCATCGATCGCGGCGAGCATCGTATCGTAATCCTTGCCGTTGTTGCGCGCCGCGACCCGGTCGGCCAACGCATGGACCTTGCTCCAATCTATCCGCAGCAGATCGTCCAGCATGCGCCCGAGATTTGTGTCGAGCTCGATTCCGCGATCGTCGAGGAGCCGCAAAACATTATGGATCGAGCCATGCGCGCGTGCGATCGCGGAATCGCGCTTTGCTTCGCCGGCGGCGGACCACGGTGGTCCGAGCGCCGCAACGAATTGGCCGATGGCTGCCGTCGCCAGGGGTTTGAGAACGACTTTGCGACAGCGGGAACGCAGCGTCGCCAGCATACGGCCGGGCCGGTGCGCCACGATCAGAAACAGCGAGCGCGGCGGCGGTTCCTCGATGAGCTTCAAAAGCGCATTCGCGCTGGACATGTTGAGGTCCTCGGCGCAATCGAGGATGCAGATCCTGTAGCCGCCCCGCCCCGCCGCCTGCTGGAACATGTGGATCGCGCGGCGGACATCCTCGACCCGGATTTCCGTACAGAATCTTTTGTCTTTTTCGTTCCACTCGCGGCGCAGGAGAATAAGATCGGGATGCGCCATCGCGGCGATTTGACGAGCGACAAGATGATCGGGGGCGACAAAAAGATCCGCCCTCGCCTCGCCCGCGGCAGCCGCCGGATCGGGGTTGGCCAGCAGAAAACGGGCGAGGCGCCAGGCGAGCGTGGCTTTGCCTACCCCGGGCGGTCCGCCAAAAACGAAAGCCTGCGGCAAATGTCCCGACAAATAGGACAGAATGAATTGCCTTTCCGTCTCGGCATGACCGAAGCAATGATAGCTCTCGCGCGGATGCGGGGTATTTTCAAAACGGTCGGACTCGGGACTGGTTTCCAAGGTTTTGGGCGCCATCGTTCTAGCCGCGCTTGACCTGCTTCGCTTGCGCCGGAGCGATGAGCCTGTTTAATATGACATCGAAGATCTCGTGCGCGACGTCTTCCTCGGCGCGCTCCGCGTCGATGATGGCGCAGCGAACAGGTTCCGCCGCCGCTATCGCCAGGAAAGCGGCGCGAAGGTTCTCGTGAAATTCTAAATCCTCGCGCTCGAAACGATCGGGTGCTTCTCCCGCACCGCGCCGGGCCGCCGCGCGGGCGAGGCCTACGGTCGCGGGAAGGTCGAGGATCAAGGTCAGATCGGGCCGAACATCGCCCAAGGTGACGCGTTCGAGCGCGCTCAGGAACCGCGGATCGAGTTGTCCGCGCGTGCCTTGATAGGCCCTTGTCGAGTCCGCGAACCTGTCGCAGACGACAAAAGTTCCCGCCGCTAGGGCGGGTTCGATCTTCTTGTCGATATGGTCGACCCTGGCCGCGGCGAAGAGGATCGCTTCGGCGGCCGGGCCAAGCCGCGCCATGCCGCCCGATAGGAGCACTTTGCGCAAGATTTCCGCGCCCGGCGATCCGCCCGGCTCTCTCGTGCCAATCGCCTCTATTCCCGCCTCCCGGAGGTTGCGCAGGAGATGGCGGATCTGCGTCGATTTGCCAACGCCTTCGCCACCTTCGAGCGTGATGAAGGATCCGCGCGCTCTTCCGGCAGCGATTTGTGCCCCCACCTCGCTCATCGCTTGACGCCAAATTTACGAAAGAGCCCGGTCGCATATTCGAGCCCGGCGTCCATGGCGCGTCGCGGCAGCGCGCCTTGCTCGACCGCCGCCGCCGTCTTCAAAGGCAGATCGAGGATTAGCTCCGTTCCACGAAATATCTTGAGACGCGCAACTTCCTGCCCAGCCTCGATCGGCGGGATCAGCGGACCCGTGTAGACAATGCGCCCGGTGAATTTGCCGGTCGCGGTCCGGGGCACGAGAATCGTCACTTCCTTGTCGGCGATAAGAGGCACCTCCGAGGCGCTGCCGCCATAGACCTTGGCGTCGCCGATTGTCTCGCCAGCCTGAAAAATCGTTTTCGAATCGAACGAACGAAAACCCCAAAGGAATATCTTGCGCGCTTCCTCGGCGCGCTCCTTGGCGGTCGACGCGCCGTAGAGCGCCAGGATCAGGCGCTGACCGTTTTGGACGGCGGAGCCGACAAGGCCGTAGCCGCTTTCGTCGATGTTGCCGGTTTTCAGCCCGTCCGCGCCAAAATCCATGGTCAAAAGCGGATTGCGATTCGCCTGTTTGATCTTGTTCCAAGTGAAGTCTTTCTCGCCGAAATATTTATAAAGATCCGGGTAGGTCAGGATGAGGTGATTGGCCAGAGCCACCATTTCCCTAGGGCTCACTTTTTGCTCGGGATCTCCCCTGCCCCATGCATTGGTAAAGGTCGAATGCTCTAGGCCAAGCTCGCGCGCGCGTTTCGTCATGAGCGTGGCAAAAGCTCCTTCCGATCCGGCAATCCCTTCGGCAAGCGCGATCGCCGCATCGTTGCCCGAATCAATCACGAGGCCGCGAATCAAATCCTCGACCCTGATTTGGCTATTGGGAGCGGCGAACATTGCGGACCCCCGGGCCGGCGCGCCGCCATAGCGCCAGGCCGTTTCGCTGACCACAAATTGATCGTCGAGCTTCAGATGCCCCAAGGCGATTTCGTGGAATACCATTTCGGCGGTCATGATCTTTACGGTGGACGCCGGAACGACGAGCGCGTCGGCATCCTTTTCAAACAGAACGCTGCTTGAGGCCGAATCGATCAAGATCGCATGAGGCGCACTGGTCTGAAACGTCTGGGCGAAGGCCGCGGCGACGCCCCCGGCCGGTCCCGCGAGATGAACCGCCAGCAAGACCGCCGGGACTGGATGCGGGAACCAGAGACGAAAAAAGCGAGCGATCGATCCAATTGTTTGCATTGCGCACCGCCGCCGGGCAAGACTTCCACATCAGGGCAAGGCCCGAGAGGGAATCCATAAAATTCATCGCGAACCAACCGGGTTGGCGTGGCCGGTTCGTCCGTTCACGCTTTTTCGCCAGCGATTGTCGTACCCCGTGCCGCCGTGACGATCAATGCCCGAATGGCATTCGGCAGCCCACCGGGCTTGAGGCTTTGACAAATTACGGTGATCCGGTCACGAGCCGATCGAGCGAGGGTGGCTGCCCGAGGGCGCTGCGGCGGATCGGTAGCGGGCCGGTTTGTTAGCGTCGTGGAAGGTCAGACAAATGCGCCTGACTTTTGCACCGCCGAAGAGTTTGATTTGACTCGCCCAAAACGATTGTGCGTAATTCTTGATTTACGCACCGAGGGCCGCATTTAGCTATGATTAAGGGTCCGCATTGGTCATGATATTGCTTGCCAAAGCCTTGGGCAAAACCGGAAATCAAATTGGTCTGCCACTGGCGGGTCTAAAGAGCTTGCGGATTCTTTAAAAAGCTCGGTCAGCGCAAGGCGATCGGCACGCCGAAGCCCGGGATCATCCCGAGGTCGAATGTCCGCGCCGTCGGCAATGGATTGCTGAATCCGGCGCGCTTGCGTCGCCGCCCGTGGGCAAAACGAGGGCCTTGCCTCGGTGGGAGCTATGAGGGACAATCCAAAACGCTGCACGAACGCGGCGATTTCCCCTGGTCTCGCGGTTTTTGGTTGTGACAGGTCTTCGAGCTATTTGTTGGCCTGCTGCTCAAGCGCACTGCCGGAAGGGGCATAACAGCGGATCCGTCCGACTTCGGTGGCAGCGCCGCGATCACGGATCTTCACGCGGCTGACGCCGACGGAGCCGATCCCGGTCCGGATCATCCGGGCCGGACCCTGGCCATGCCGGACAAGGCGGTCGCGTCCGTCGGG
>PEFW01000109.1 GCA_002890675.1 Candidatus Methylaffinis lahnbergensis | reverse complement strand
GGAGCCAAGCGCATCTTCCTCCCGGCCTATTCGCCCGATCTGAACCCGATTGAGCAGGTCTTCGCCAAGCTGAAACATCTCATGCGAAAAGCCGGCGAGAGAACCATCGACGCGACATGGAACCGCCTCGGAACCTCGCTCGACCACTTCTCGCCGCAAGAATGCGCAAACTATTTCAGGAATGCAGGATATGCGTCATGATAAAGTAATCACGCTTAGAACAAGCGGAACGTAATTATATCGCCGCTGTCCGGGCATTTACTTATGACCTGCTTGATGCTTGTATGAACGGATTAATATAGCTTGAAGCGCTGGGCCGCCTTCGCAAAATTCCGCGACGACGGCCGTATCTGTCGCTCCACCGGCCTGGCTCGCCAGCGTTCTCGCGAAGTCGCGGGATCGTCCCGCGAAGCGGCGCGACGAATGGACGCCATGGAACGGGACGCCGCGCCAGCGTGCGGTCGCGGAAACGGCTTGAACCGCAGCGGCGGCGACCATCCTAAAATACCGGCGCCGCCGACCGGATGGATACGCCTGATTCGGGTTTTGCGAACCGGACGATGCTTGGGAGCCCAAACGCCGGCGCGAGCCTAAAGGGCCGACCCCTCCAAGGCTGTAACTTTGGCCCCCCGGCGAAAGCGGCGGCCAGTTTTATCGCAAATCCGAAAGGATCACCGAATTGTCGGAGCCGACAACCTTGATCCGGACAAGCACGTCGCCGTCGAACCAGACCTCGCGCGCGAAGTCTCCAGTCAGCGTGTCGGCGATTTTGTAGTGTTGGGTCTCATGCGTTACGCCATGAATAGTCAAGGTTTCGTTGCCCAGATCGGTCACCTGGATCGACAGACGCTTGCCGGTGTCGGGCTCGAAAGCATCGAATTGATGGATCGCGTCCTTGCCCCACAAGCTTTCCGGCGCGGCCGTTTTGGGCAGATCGATTTGTCTGCCGTCGGCGTCCATGCTCAGCTTGCCCGGCGCCGCCGTGACGTCGATGGCATGTTTTGTGCCATTGTCGTTGGTTCGCGACTTAAAGGCGATGAGTTGACCGTTTTTCCAGGTTTCGTTGCAGGAATGTTCGTAACGATAGGCCTCGATGAACAGCACCTTGACGGAAACGTCGGTCTTGATCTTGACCGTCGTCGTATCGTTCTGACGCTCGATGTCAACCGTGTCGGTGCCGATTTTGTCACCTCCGCGGACGATGTCGAAGACCTTATGGATCTTGACCGCGGCAGCGGCTTTATCGGCGCTCGCCGGCGCCATTGATAGGGCGAGGAGAGTGAGGAAAAGGGCGATTGTTCGCATGATGACCACCGTTGTTTGCGGATTGCCCGTCACATTGCACCGTAAAAGCGCCAGTAATGAGACAAATTGCGATCGGCTGCGAAATACCGCGGGGCTATTTTGCAATCCCGCTCCGCCCGCGTCAGCCGCCCGGTCACTTCTGGCATGTTCCACAATCGCCTGAAACGCGGCGCAAACTACGCTTACAACCATTCGCACATCCATGCACCTACACTGAATCGAGGCCACCCTATTTGTGTCGACTTGCGGACTTTCCACCATAATCGTGTCCGTAATCAAATCTCAAATAAGTGATTCGCCTTGCGCGAAAATAGCGACCGGACCAGAGGCGGGCCCTAGATTGTTTCACCAATGCGAAATTAGCCCGTGAGGTAAGTTTGCCCGCGCTTGAGAAGATTTATGTTCGGCTTGCAGCGGTCCGCGCTCCGGAAGGGAACCTCGATGATCGGTGCCTGACGCAAACATATGAAACGGTCACGAGCTTCTGTAAGACGCGTTTGCTTGGTTCCTGGGGACCGGGATCGAGTATCTCGCGGTCGGAAACTGCAAACAGAACCCAGCGCTCGCCCGCGATTATAAGAACGCTTTCAAACCAGACTGACGGCTTTTGCGCCAATCAGCGCACTGCCGCAACCAGAATCCCAGGCATGTGATTTTCGATGTAGTCTTTAATTATAGAGGCCCTGAGGCGGTTCGCCGATGGCGTTGGATGGCCGTCGCCCTCGATGACGAGTTTGGCGCCGGCGGCTTCCTCTTTTGCGAGCGAAACGTCCAGGACCACGGCGCCGCCATCCCGCAGCCTCTGGACGATCTCGTCATCGCTGAAACCCGTTCCCTTGAGATAGTCGCCTACGGGGATAAAAGGGATAAGAGTCGCGACGCCGTATTTCTCCTTCGCCAGGTTCACCGCGGCGAGCAAGATCCTGATATAGAGCTCCACGTCTTCGTGAGTAACTTTCTGAAGATAAGGCTCGATGAACAATCGATAGGAAGCCGTGTTCTCGAGCCATTCCCGCACCCGCAGGCGCAGGCCTTCGTAGCAGGCTCCCTTCAATGCGACCTGGCCGTTCTCCAGCGCATATCGAGGCCCAAAGCGCACCCAAATGGGTTTACAAGCTGTTCGTTCGGCGTGCCCGGCAAATGTCATGAAAACAAAAAGCCGCGGCTGCGCGCCGATCACGCCGTCGAAGCGGCCCGTCTGCAATTCCGCCAAGAATTGCTGCGGTCCATAGCCGGAAAAGCCAAGATTGAGCACTCTTTGCTTGCGTCCTAGCAAATCCGCGAAGACCTGCGGTAACGTGGCGGCATCGCTTAGACCTTCTCCGAAGGTAAAGGAATCGCCGAAAAAGACGATCGCCGGACCCTTCTCGCTGGAAATGGTCTGGCGAAGGAGATTGGCATCGATTGTGTAGTCGGCAACATAGATGACGGCGCCGGATTTCGGATCCGTTTTCTCGGCATGGAACCGCCCGGGATGTTCCGGTCCCCAGCCGATGACGGGTCGGGCAACAGACCAGCCTTTCGTCTCTTTTTTCAAGGTTTTGGGCTCGAGAACAGTTGCCACGCCCTCGACCACGCATAGGCCGAAGGCGAGCGAAGCCAAAACGACAAGACCGTTGCGCCCTTTCCCCAGCAGCAGCGACGCCAAATCGGCAAAAACCAAAAAGACGAAGAAGAAAGTGAACAACCGAAAGGCGGGCACGGGATGCCGCGCCTCCATCCAACCGATGAGCGCAAGCAAAACCGGTATCGCGGCAAGCCGCGGCATGCGGGAGAGCTTTCTGGCCATCGACGCCGGACCTCTTTTCGCGCATCCAGGGAGGGACGTCCCAATCAGTTGTTTCCTCGCGCGCTGAAAAGCCGCGTTCCTGAACGATTCCGAGTGAGACGCGTTGGTTTCACGTTTATGCGGTCACATGGCGGGCTCGCGTTGCCGGGTTCGTTCACTCGGGACCCGAAAGCAGGATGCCGGTCATCTGTTGTTCAACATAATTCTTGAGCATAACGGCCCTGAGGCGGTTCGCCAATGGCGTTGGATGGCCGTCGCCCTCGATGACGAGTTTGGCGCCGGCGGCTTCCTCTTTTGCGAGTGAAACGTCCACGACCGTGACGCCGCCATCCCGCAGCCTCTGGACGATCTCGTTATCGCTAAAACCCGTTCCCTCGAGATAGGAGTATGCCGGCAGATAAGGGATGAGAGTCGCGACGCCGTATTTCTCCTTCGCCAGGTTCACCGCGGCGAGCAAGATCCTGATATAGAGCTCAACGTCTTCGTGAGTAACTTTCTGAAGATAAGGCTCGATGAACAAACGATAGGAAGCCGTGTTCTCGAGCCATTCCCGCACCCGCAGGCTCAAGCCTTCGTAGCAGACTCCCTTCAACGCGACCTGGCCGTTCTCCAGCGCATATCGAGGCGCGTCGCCCCGCACATAGGCTTTACACGCTGTCCGCTCGGCATGCCAGGCCGTCGTCATAAAAATGAAAAGCCGTGGCTGCGCGCCGATCACGGTGTCGAAATGGCCCGTCTGCAATTCCGCCAAGAATTGCTGCGGTGAATAGCCAGGAAAGCCAAGATTGAGCACTCGTTGCTTGCGCCCGAGCAAATCCGCGAAGAGCTGCGGTAGCGTGTCGGCATCGTTCAGACCTGATCCGAAGGTGAAGGAATCGCCAAAAAAAACGATCGTTGGGCCGGTCTCGGCCGAGTGGGTCTCACGCAGCAGATTCGAATCGATCGTGTAATCCACCCGGTAAATCGGGACGCCGGATTTCGGATCTGTTTTTTCATGATGGAAGCGCCCGGCATGTTCAGGCCCCCAGCCGATGACAGGCTGGGGAGCATACAAGCCATTCGTTACGACGAGCAAGTCCTTGGTCTCTAAAACTGTCGCCGTGGTCTCGATAATGGAAAGGCCGAAGGCGAACGAGACCAAAACGACAAGGCCGTCGCGCAACTTGCCGCGCAGCAGCGACGCCATGCCGGCCAACGCCAAGAAGGCAAGGAGAAATGTGGCCAGGCGGAAAAGCGGGAAAGGATGGCGCGCCTCCACCAGCGCTATGAGGCAGAGAGCGACCAGAATAACCGCATACCGCGACGTTTGGGAGAGGTTGCGACTCATAGGGGGAACCGCGCCTTACGTGGTTGCATTCGGGTGCGCCAGATCGCGGCGCGCGCCGCTCCACAAGGCCAAACTGGCCAAGTCTTTGGCCGATTGCCCCTTTATTCCATGCTCCAATTTTCGGTTTATTCAAGGCGGCAAATTCGTCCGGGAAGGAATAAGGTGTTTTTATTCACTGGAATTGGAGCCATCCCGCGCTCGTAAAATCGCATGTTCGCGCAATATCTCACGGTCCACCGGCGAGGATCGGATCGGACGTAAGCCTTTCTTGTACCGCGGCGGGGGAGAGTCCATCCTGACGCAGAGCCCGGAGCGATTTGGCCCTTGAACTTTTTGACAATTTCTGCCCCGAAGCATCGCGCAAAAGGGCGTGATGGCGATAGGACGGAGCGGGAAGATCGAGCAGGGCCTGCAACAAACGATGCAGGCTCGTCGCCAGGAAGAGATCCTCGCCGCGGACAACATCGGTCACGCCTTGGAGCGCATCATCGACAACGGCGGCGATGTGATAGCTTGCCGGTATATCCTTGCGTGCAAGCGTCGTATCCCCCCAAAGAGAGGGCTCGGCGGCCACTTCGCGAATTTGCACGGAATGGCCCATTTCGCGCCAGGCGAGTCCGCGGCCGGCTTTCGCGATGGCCGCTTCCATGTCGATCCGCAGCGCCGCGGGACGGCCGGCCGATATCCGCCGTTGTTTTTCCTCTCGCGAAAGGTGCTTGCATATCCCTGGATAGAGCGGCGATCCGTCCGGGTCGCGCGGCCAGCCGGTCCGCCCAGCCACCGCATTCATGATTTCGCCGCGCGAGCAAAAGCAAGGATAGGTCAGGCCTTGCACGGAAAGCTTTTCGAGTGCGCTTGCATAATCGGAAAAATGCTCGAATTGACGGCGGACCGGCGTTTCCCACGCGAGCCCGAGCCAGCCGATATCCTCATAAATCGCCTGTTCGAATTCGAACCGACACCGCTCGATGTCTATATCCTCGATTCGCAGCAAAAAGCGGCCGCCCGCCGCGCGCGCCATGTCGAAGTTCAGCAAGGCGGAATAGGCATGGCCAAGGTGAAGATAGCCGTTGGGCGACGGCGCGAAACGGAAAACGCGGTTGGTAAAGGACCGGGTCATGTCTTAAGCTCCAGGCCGGAAGGACCGGCCGCGCGCGCGGCGGCAGCGCGGGGCCGCCGTTTCGAATCGCGCTTAGAGTAGCTCGTTAAAAAAGGTATCAGACTTTTTCGGCCAGGACCTGCTCCAACTCTTTGATTTTGAGCGATTCCTGATCGATCGAAGGATTCCATCCGATGGGGAGACGCTCGAAGCGGAAATGCGCCGCGATCCGAGGCCTTGCAAACGAAATCCGCCAGGGGATTGACGATCCCTGTGCTCTAAAACCTTGACCTTCGCGCGACAACAAGATTCCTCGACAAAACCAAACCCGCGGATAATAATAATATGGCGGTTACGCTCGATGGACCACGCGTCGCGGCAAAATCAAGGAAGCCAGAGCAGCTCGTCGTCTTTCTGCACGGATATGGCGCCAACGGCAACGATCTGATCGAGATTGGCAAGCAATGGCGGAATCTGATGCCCGGCGCGGCATTTGTCGCGCCGAACGCGCCCGAGCCTTGCGCCCAGGCCCCAGGCGGCCGCCAATGGTTCCGTCTGACCATGCGCGACCCAAGCGAACGCTGGACCGGCGTCAACAAGGCGCGCCTGGTTCTCGACCCGTTTCTCGACGCCGAACTCGAGCGTCACGGACTGGACGACGGCAAGCTGGCCTTGGTCGGCTTCAGCCAGGGGACAATGCTCGCACTACATGCCGGGCTGCGACGCGCGCGGGCACCGGCAGGCATCCTCGGCTATTCCGGCGAGTTTATCGCGCCGCCAGAGCATCGCGATCAGGTCATCGCGCACGTGCCCACCGGCAAACCGCCGCCAATTCTCCTGATCCATGGCAGCCAGGACGACGTTATTCCGGCCGAAGCGCTCTTCCTTGCGGCCACGGAATTGGCCGAGGCCAAAATTCCCTGTCAGTGGCATCTTTCGATTGGCCTCGGACACGGGATCGACGGCGAAGGCCTCGTGCATGGCGGCCTCTTTTTGGCCAAATGCTTCGGTCTGAAGCAAGGTTCCGGTGCCGCGACGCGGCTATGAGAGGGCGGTTCAGCCTCTCGATAGGCGGCGCTGGGCCTCGTTCTCGGGGCAGGCCGCTACGCCGGCAGGACGCCGGCGGGTTCGGGCGCAAGGACAGGTTTGCGGCTCGGCATCGCATATTGCTCCTGCCTGCGCGCGCCAACCGGCCGATATAGCAGTTTGGTCGCCTCGACGATCAAAACTCCGCCCCAAGGCAACGAAAGGCTTCCGCCGAACTTTTCGACAAAGCTTGCCGCATGCAACCACGTCCGGCGCTTAAACGGCGGAATGTAAAGCGCTTCCGCCCAATAAGTCGGCGAAAACAGGGTTTCGCGCAGTAGTTCGCCCAATTGGGCGCGCGAATAAGGCCGGCCATGCCCGAAAGGCGTCCGGTCGAGCCGCGCCCAGAGGCCGGAGCGGCACGGCACGACGACGATGACCCGGCCGCCGGGGGTCAAGATGCGCCAGATTTCGGAAAGAAGCGCGTGCGGATGTTCGGTGATTTCGAGCGCATGGACAACGAGCGCCCGGTCGATGCAGGAGTTCGGCAAAGGCATCGCGGTTGTTTCCACAAGCGCCGAAGAGGACAGGCCCGACGGCGGCCAATTCATGACGCCCTGCTCGGCCGGCATGAAGGCAAGCACGCGCACGGCTTCCTCGCGGAAAACCTCGAGATAGGGCGTCGCATAGCCGGCACCGAGGATCGAATAGCCGGTGCAGTTGGAAAAACGCTCCCGTACGATTTTTTGAACGACACGCCGCGCGACCTCGCCCAAGGAGGAGTTGTAGAAGGAGCGAAGGTCGATGACGTCGATTGGCATGGGCCATACTACCGCGTCCGGCCGTTCCCGTCATGCTGGAACAGTATTTGCTGTCATTAAAACCCGCAAGCGCGCGCGAGGGCGATTGACCGGCGGCATGGAAAATAAACGAGCACAGATCATACTTCGGCGAAGGGCTCGCCTTGAACCCGAGGGACTTCTCGCCGATCGGAACACCCAGCGGAAGATCGGCAAGCGTGCAAAGATCCTCATGTTGGCGTGGCCCGGGTGGTGTCCCGTGGTGGGGTGCGGCTTTAGAGCGTGATCAGGTTTAGCCGAATCGGGTTTGGGGATTCCGCTCCTGCCACGAATCTGATTCAAGCTGCTGGCCGGGCGGAGGCTGGCAAGGATGACCAAGCCCTATTCATTGGATCTTCGGGAG
>PEFW01000108.1 GCA_002890675.1 Candidatus Methylaffinis lahnbergensis | reverse complement strand
CGGTAACGACACCAAGGAACCTCGAGCCATGGCGAGCCGAACCTTCAAGTCATCCGCGAGAAGCTCCCCACCGGATCCGCAGAGCCTCAAATTTCCGGGTTTTTCAGCAAACTGCTAGGCCGCTTGCGATATGGACGGCTAATGGGGGTAATGCTCAAAGAGCCTTTCGCGGACCGTTTCACCCGATCACATCCCAGCGAAGCTACGGGGGCTGCTTATGACTGGACTTGGAATGACCAAAAGCTGAAAGATGTGGATGCTCGCCTTCGATGGCAATACTCCTTGTTGAATGAGCTTGTCATTGAACAATACAACGTCACAGGCCCTACCATCGAAGATGTTCATCGCTTCGTCTTGCATGAGGGTTGTGTCGAAGGGCGAATATTAAAGTACGTCCTTGAAGCATCAACGGATTTGTAGTAACGATAAGGTGCGGCGGGAAATCGAAGCGACGGTGGAAAAGACTCGAGAGACAGGGGTAACAGTTGCAGACCCATCCCGAACTAACTTCGTGGCCGGAATCGCTACCGTCGTGACGGCTTTGGTGGCCTCGTCCGGAAGTTATGGGCTGGCGCTTGGCCCGCTTGCGGGCGGACTCTCGATACTAATTGCCCAGATCGGTATCGATGCATTCTGTTTGTGGTGTCAGGACAAAATTCAAGAGCTTCGGGCAACAGAGAAAGCCCCCGAGATCGCGAAACTAGTCAGAAAGGTTAAAGAGGAGGGCATTTTGCCGCGGGGCCCTGATGACGCATGACCTTCCACGCTTTGGAAGGCAAGGACCGATCGCTGCGCCAACTTGCCGGGACTGGCAATCGGCCCGTTGCCACCATATTTTAAAGAGCCCTCAAACGGACAAAGGCCATGGGAGTTCTCGCGAAACCGGAGCTTCCCCCAGGCGCAAACCCTGACTGGACGATTCCGCAGGGGTTCGAGCACTACAGCGAGGCCGAACACCAGACATGGACGACGCTCTATGAGCGCCAGGCCGAAATATTGCCTGAGCGCGCCTGCGATGAATTTCTGCATGGGCTCGACGCCCTCGATCTGCACGGCCAAGGCATCCCCGATTTCCGGCAATTGAACGAAACGCTCTCAGGCCTCACGGGATGGCGGATCGTGGCGGTCCCTGGGCTCGTGCCCGATGCGGTGTTCTTCGACCACCTCGCCAACCGGCGCTTTCCGGCCGGCAATTTCATCCGCGGCGCCGGCGAACTCGACTATTTGGAACTGCCGGACATTTTTCACGATGTCTTCGGCCATGTGCCCATGCTGACCGATCCGGTCTTCGCCGATTACATGCAGGCCTATGGGAAGGGTGGGCGTCGCGCCCTCTCGCTCGGGAGCCTTGCCAATCTCGCAAGGCTCTATTGGTACACGGTCGAATTCGGACTGTTGCGAACCCCCCAGGGCTTGCGGATCTATGGCGCGGGCATTGTGTCGTCGAAAACGGAAACGATCTTCGCGCTTGCCTCCGATTCGCCGAACCGGCTGGGGTTCGATCTGGAGCGGGTGATGCGCACGCTCTATCGCATCGACGATTTTCAGCAGGTCTATTTCGTCATTCCCTCGCTAACCTATTTACTCGATGTCACGACGGGGACCGATTTCGGTCCCCTCTACGCCAAAATGTCGAACATGCCCGATATTCCGATTGCGGCGATCGAACCAGGCGATAAGGTTTTTACGCGAGGCACACAGGAATATGCGAGGAGCGGCGGGCGCTTGCGCCAAGGCGCGGCCTAACCGCGAGCGGCTTAGCAAGAAGGAAGACGATCATGCGGGATAAGGTTGTGGTTGTCACGGGCGGCTTCGGCGTGCTTGGGCACGCGGTGGCGGAGGCGGCGCTGGCGGCCGGAGCCTTTGTGGCCATCCTTGACCGGGAGCAAGCGGATAAAATCTCCGCGCGGGACCGGCTATTGGTGCCAGGCAGTGTGGATTTGACGGATTTCGCGGCGGTCAAGCAAGCCTTTGAAACGGTGGCCGCGCGTTTCGGTCATATCGACGGCCTCGCCAATATCGCGGGCGGCTTCCGCTGGCAGACGCTTGGCGATGGCGACCTCGCCGGATGGACCGAGATGTTCCATATTAATCTTTTGACCGCCGCCACGGCAACCAAGGTGGCCCTGCCTTATCTGCGCGCAACGCAGGGCGCCATCGTCAATGTGGGGGCGGCTCCCGCGAAAAAGGCCGGCGCGGGAATGGGCGCTTATGCCGCTTCCAAGGCCGGCGTGCTGCGGCTGACCGAAAGCCTCGCCGAAGAAGAGAAGAACGCCGGCGTACGCGTGAACGCCGTTCTGCCGACGATCATCGATACGCCGCGTAACCGCGCGGATATGCCGAAAGCCAATTATTCCCGCTGGGTGAAGCCGGAAGAATTCGCCAAGGCCATTTTGTTTCTCCTGTCCAGCGACGCCACGGCAATCACCGGCGCGGAGCTTCTGATTTCCGGGCGGACCTGATCACGAGGCGGATTTGGCGGCTCTTAAGAGCATGTCCCGAAAAAGTTGTTCGACTTTTTCGATCAGGACATGCTCCAACTCTTTGATTTTGAGCGAGTCCTTTTCGATCACGTGATCCCACGTGATCGGGACGCGCTCAGCGGCAGGCGATGGCTATCCTTGAGCGTCGTCAATACGATCGACGATTTGACATGCGAGACGCTGGCCTGCGGCAGGATCAAATCGTTGATGATTCGGGAAAGGCCGCTTAAATCCGGGGCTGCCACTTTCAGCAGATAATCGGCGTCCCCAGTCAGCGCGAAGGCCTCTTGGATCTCGTCGACGCCGTTTACGAAGTCTCTGAATTTTTTGGCATTCTCCTTGGAATGGGGAGACAGGGTGACTTGAATGAGGGCGAGAAGGCCGATCCCCAGGCGCGAGGCGTTAAGGCGCGCGGAGTAGCCCTCGATAATGCCGGTTTCCTCAAGCCTTATGCGGCGGCGTGAACATTGCGAGGCGGAGAGGCCGACTTTCTCGGCAAGCTCGGTATTGGTGAGGCGCCCGTCGGCCTCGAGTGCCGCAAGCAGCTTGAGGTCGAAGCGATCGAGCGCGCCTAGCTCTTGCAAATCTGCCATTTATCACACAATCCGTGCATCGAAACGCGAAAATTGGTTCATTTTGCACAATTCTGTCGCGGGTTTCGCGCTATCTTAAATGCTCTTATGGAAGGACTAAGAAAAATGGGCCCGTTTCCGCACGATGTGCCGCCAGCCACAATCAGTGCCGAAAACCCCGCCGGCACCGATGGTTTTGAATTCGTGGAATTCGCCCATCCCAAGCCGGGCGCGCTCAAGACATTGTTCGAAGAGATGGGTTTCGAGCTTGTCGCGCGGCACAAATCCCGCGCCATCGATCTGTACCGCCAGGGCGGCGTCAACTACATCCTCAACGGCGACCGGACAAGTTTTGGCGGCAGGTTCGTTGATCTGCATGGACCCTGCGCGCCCGCGATGGCCTGGCGCGTTGTCGATGCCGAACACTCTTTCGCGCATGCGTTGGAACGGGGAGCAAAACCATATACGGGTGAGACCGGCGCCAAGACCATCGTCGCGCCCGCGATCCTTGGCATCGGCGGCAGCTTGATTTATTTCATCGACACTTTTGGCGCCAAGGGTTCGCCCTATGAGGCCGAATTCGATTGGGTGAGCGAGCGCGACCCGGTGCCAGCGGGTTGCGGCATCGACTATATCGATCACTTGACCAACAATGTGTTTCGCGGCGCCATGGACCGCTGGTACCGGTTTTATCAAAATCTCTTCAACTTCCGTCAGATCCGCTATTTCGACATCGCCGGAAAAATGACTGGTCTTTATTCGCGCGCCTTGACCAGTCCGTGCGGAAAAATCCGGATTCCCTTGAATGAATCCGCCGACGACAAGAGTCAGATCGAGGAATATCTGCACCAATATAAGGGCGAAGGCATTCAGCATATCGCCTGCGGCTGCAAGGACGTCTACGCCACCGTGAAGCGCATGGCGGCGAGGGGACTCGCTTTCATGCCGCCGCCGCCCGACACCTATTACGAGCGAATCGCCGCGCGGCTACCAGGCCATGGCGAACCGCTGGAGACACTGCGGGCGAGCGGCATTCTCATCGATGGGGAAACCGTCGAGGGCGGCAAACCAAAACTCCTGTTGCAGATTTTTTCAAAGACGGTGATCGGCCCGATCTTTTTCGAGTTCATCGAACGCAAGGGCGACGAGGGTTTTGGCGAAGGCAATTTTCAAGCGCTTTTCGAGTCGATCGAAGCGGACCAGATCGAACGCGGCGTGCTCCAGGATTGAACTGCGGGGCCGCCTGCACAATTCCGTCCTCCCCGCGGAAAAATAGCCCGTCAAGCGGAACAATAACACGCGTTCTTTGTTACACCCGACGCAAGTAGCGCCGACGGCCTAATTCGATGCGAATTAGGCGCGCCGCGGGAGGTAACAATGAACGGTCCCGTAGGTTCTGGATCACAGCCGCATCCGCCAAGGCGCCCAATTTTCCAAAGCCTTCTTAGCGGGGTAGTCGTTTCAATTCTTTTTGCCGCCTCGCCGGGGCTCGTCGGCCCGGCACAGGCGCAGGAAAAGCGCCCCAACATTGTCATGCTCATGACGGACGACACCGGCTGGAACGATTTCGGCGCCTATTCAGGAGGCGGCGCAGGTCTCGGCCATCCGACGCCAAACATCGATCAGATGGCCAAGGAGGGCGCCGTCTTCACCAACTGGTACGGCCAGGCGAGCTGCACGGCCGGCCGCGCCTCGTTTATAACCGGGCGCATTCCGATCCGCTCGGCGCTCTCAATTGTGGTTGCCCCGGGCGACGAGAACCGCCTCCGAAAGGAAACGCCGACGATCGCCGAATTCTTCCGGAAGAATGGTTACACGACGTATTTCTCCGGCAAGTGGCATCTGGGCGACAAGCCCGACGCCTATCCGACCGAACATGGCTTCGATGAGATGAAGCATTTCGCCGCCTATTATGCCGGCGTCTATTCCTACAACGACACCTCGAAGTGGTTTCATCCGTGGTTCCCGTCGTACAACCCGGAATACAACAAGATGTACGACGACATCGTGAATTTGGGTGAGTGGGAAGGAGTGGCCGGCAAGCCCGCCAAGATGGTCGGCACGATCAGCTACGACACCCTTGCGACGTTCGACATTCGCCAGACCGAATCCGCCGTCGCCTACATCAAACAGCACGCGAAGAGCAAAAAGCCGTTCTTCATGGACGTCAACTTCATCAAGATGCACAACCCGACCAATGCGGCGCCCGAATTCAGAGGCAGGTCGCATCTCGGCGACTATTCGGATTCCCTAATGGAAATGGACACCGATATCGGCCGGATCATGGACGCCATTCGTGCCGAGGCGCCCGACACGATTGTCATCCTGACCGCCGACAACGGCGCCTGGCTCGATGCCTATCCCGACGCCGGGACCACCCCGTTCCGAGGCGAGAAGGGATCGCCGTTCGAAGGCGGCTGGCGCGTTCCGGGGATCATGTGGTGGCCGAACAAGATCCCGGCTGGCGTTCAGTACTACGAAATGATGTCGCACATCGATGCTTGGGCCACACTCGCCGCAATGGCCGGTCTCAAGCCGCCACCGCATGAATGGGTCGGCAACGACGGCAAGGGAATCTACTTCGACAGCATTGACAATAGCGCCTACATCCTTGGGAATGAACCTCACTCGGCCCGCAAATCATGGATCTACATCGATGGCGAGAACTTCGAGGGCGCACGCGCCGACATCGGCGGAGATCCCAAGGAACCCTGGGTGAACATCGCGTGGAAGTACCTCTACACGGCGAAGGACTCGTGGCTTGGCGTGGAAGCGAACCTGGGTTCGATTGGCGCGTTGTACAACCTCACCATGGACCCCTACGAAAAATACGACATGGTCTTCAATGGGGCCGCACCTTATCGCGTGCTGTCGTCATCGCCTGGAAAGTATGCGGGTGAAGACAACGGCTGGGTCTTGTCGCTGATCTACCCGCCGATCCTCGACTTCGACAAGTCCATCATGAAATATCCGAATATCAAGCGATTCCCTGGCGGCGCCTCGACCGACTTGGTTCCAAATCTTCAGCATCCTGAAAACCCCGTCCCCCTGCTGAAGGACCAGCCAGAACCGCACATCGGCGGTGGAGGCGGCTGATCGCGGCGACGGTATTGGACGGAGGGCGGCCTCGGCCGCCCCCTATTCCAGCGCGATACTCAAGTGATGTGACACGATGAAGATATTCAATTCAGAATTCAACCGCGGAGCGACGCGGAGGCGCTTCGTGGGGATCGGACTGGCGGCCTCGCTCTCGACAGCCGCTATTGGCGCCGCGCTCGCCGACGCGGCGCCGCCGGCCAGCGCACGGTCAGAGGACAGCGTGAGGGCTCTTGCGCTTCAGTGGTTCGTGCAGATGCAAGCTGGTCATCTCGACCGTAGGCAATTGACCGCTGCGTATAGCGCCCAGTTGACGGATGACATGGTGCGGGAAACGTCCCGCCACCTCAATCAGTATGGCGCGTCGCCGATGGTCGCCCATATTCTGCTAAGCCGCACGATTGGGGAACAGACATTCTACGTGGTAAAGCTTCACTTTCCGCGCGGCGATGCGGCCAGCCTTCTCTTCGGCTTCAATGCGGAGGGCAAGATCACCGGCATCGGTATCATGAGCATGGCAGGAGACTGACAGGAAAACGGTAAGCCTTCCGCTTCCCCTGATCTCCTGGCACGCGGTCAAATGGCGTTGATGAGTTCTACCCATGAAGGCACACCGTTACATGTCCGGCTTTAGCAATGATTTCGAGACAGAGGCGTTGCCGGGCGCCTTGCCGCAAGGGCAGAACTCGCCGCAGCGCTGCCCTTATGGGCTTTACGCCGAACAATTGTCGGGCACGCCGTTTACCGCGCCGCGCGGCGCCAATGCGCGCTCCTGGCTCTACCGCATGCGTCCCTCTGTCAAGCATGTTGGCCGCTTCACCCGCTTCGATGTTCCTTATTGGAAAACCGCGCCGCATATCGCCGCGCACGGTCTGCCTCTCGGTCAGTTGCGCTGGGATCCTTTGCCGATTCCCAATGAATCTTTGACCTTCGTGACCGGCATGCGGACCATGACGACCGCGGGCGATGTCCATACCCAGACCGGCATGGCGGCGCATATCTTCCAGGTAACCCAAGACATGGAAGACGATTATTTTATGAATGCCGACGGCGAATTGCTGATCGTTCCGCAAACCGGAGCGCTAGAGATCGCAACCGAGCTCGGCCGCTTCGCCATTGCGCCTGGCGATATCGCCGTCATTCCGCGTGGGATGAAGTTTAAGGTGGAGCTTACAGGCGGTCCCTCGCGCGGATATGTGTGCGAGAATTATGGCGCGAGGTTCACTCTGCCCGCGCGCGGGCCGATCGGCGCCAATTGCCTCGCCAACCCGCGCGACTTCAAGACCCCGGTCGCGAGCTTTGAAGATAAAGAAACGCCTTGCCGTCTCACGGTAAAATGGTGCGGCGGCTTTCATGTCAGCGAAATCGGCCATTCGCCGCTCGACGTCGTCGCCTGGCACGGCAATTACGCGCCTTACATATACGACCTGCGGACCTTCGCGCCGGTCGGCGCCATTCTGTTCGATCACCCGGACCCTTCCATCTTCATGGTGCTCACCGCGCCATCTGGCGAGGCCGGCACCGCGAACGTCGATTTCGTGATCTTTCCGGAGCGCTGGGCCGTCGCCGAACATTCGTTCCGGCCGCCGTGGTATCATATGAACATCATGAGCGAGTTCATGGGGCTGATCCACGGCCAATATGACGCTAAGGCGAAAGGCTTTGCGCCGGGCGGGATTTCGCTCCACAATAGCATGCTGCCGCATGGGCCGGATAGGCAAGCTTTCG
>PEFW01000107.1 GCA_002890675.1 Candidatus Methylaffinis lahnbergensis | reverse complement strand
ACCGTCACCCAAAATCTCTTCAACGGCAACCGCACAGTGAACGGCGTGCGGCAGGCCGAGTCGAATATTTTCGGGGCCCGCGAGACCATGCGCAACACCGAGGAGAACGTCCTGCTAAACGGCGCGACCGCGTATATGGACGTCCTCCGCGATATCGCCATCCTCGATCTGCGTAAAAACAACATCATTGTCCTTCAAGAGCAACTGCGTCAAACAGTCGATCGTTTCACCGTTGGCGAGGTGACCCGGACCGACGTCGCCCAGGCCGAATCGAGTCTTGCTTCGGCACGCTCCGATTACTTCACGGCGCAAGCCAATCTAGAGACCAGCATCGCCAATTACCGCCAGATAATCGGCGTCCAGCCGACACGACTCGAACCCGCGCGCACGATCGAGAGTCTTCTGCCGCATACGCTTGGCGTTGCGGTGCAACTTGCGCTTGCCGAGCATCCACAAGTTCAGGCGGCGTTGCATGCGGTGGATGCTGCGGCCCTGCAGGTCAAGCTGGTCGAAGGCGAACTTTATCCGACACTCAACCTCGTCGGCAGCGTCCAAAACAATTACAACGATCTGGGAATTCCCGGACTGCGTTTCTTCAGTGGCTCGATCGTCGGTCAGCTGTCTATACCGATCTATGAAAACGGCGGCGAGGTCTACGCCCGGACGCGCCAAGCCAAGGAAACGCTCGGTCAGGCCAGGCTGCAAGCCGACCTCCAACGTGATATGGTCCGCGCGACGGTGGTCTCGACTTGGGGCCAGCTCGATAGTGCGCGCGCCACCATCTACTCTTCCAAGGCTTCGGTTAAGTCCAACGAAATCGCCCTCGACAGCATCCGGCAAGAAGCGGAAGTCGGTCAGCGTACGACTTTCGATGTTCTTTTTCAGCAGCAGCAGTTGCTGAATGCGAGAGTGGCCTTCGTCACCGCGCAGCGCGACCGGGTCGTCGCCTCCTATGCGGTGATGGCCGCGATCGGCCGTCTTTCAGCCGCGAACTTGAACCTTGCCGTTACTGAATACGATCCGACGATCCATTTCGACCAGGTCAAGGACAAATGGATCGGCCTTCGCACGCCGGACGGACGCTAACCGGCCACGCGATTGGCCGCCAACTTGGGTCAAGTCGAATCCGCCAAGCTGTGCTCGCCCTTGCGAACAGCAGACGGTTCTCGCCAGGCCGGCCCGGCGCCGGGGTTGAGTGAAAGTTTTGTGATACCCGCGCTATCTCGCCTGACCAGCGAAGTTAAGCTAGACTCCGTTCGATTCAAGTTGAAGCGAATCATACTCTCTGTCTCTCGGTCCTGCCGCCGAAGCGGTACGTTCGATGGAAATATGAGAATGAACAAAGATTAGAGTCCAATCGCAAGTTCAGCGATCATGAGCGTGACGGAGCGCTTTCGCTGGAATCGGGTCGCGGCCGGAGATGCTGGTTTTCGCAAGTTCCGCATTTCCGCCTCAGCGGGCCAAAATCTAGCGGTTTGATGGCCGAACCTGTTCTCGATGCGCGATCTCTCAAGGATCGGCGCATCTTCCTTTTGAAAGTATTTGGAGATCATGAGCCCAACCAACCCCCTATTGAAAGACGGTCCGATGCCTCAGCCAAGCCCGCCTGATCCATCGATGGAGGAAATCCTCGCATCGATCAGGCGAATCATCGCCGGCGACCAGGCGCTGCTTGAAAGCGACAGCGGGTTACGCGGGGAGGCTCTTCGGCCGGACCCTAACGGCGAAGCCTTCGAGCCGGGTTCGCGCGCGGGCGCCGGGCTTGCTTTCGTTTCAACCGCCAGGGACGGTTCGGTCCGCGCCGCCTTCAACGCGCTTCTCGCCAGCCGGTTTGTCCAACACAGCGACGTCGTCATCGGTCTTATCCGCGAAATGCTGCGTCCCATGCTCAAGACTTGGCTCGACGACAATCTGCCGGACATCGTGGAGCGCCTTGTCAGTGCCGAAATCGAGCGGGTCGCGCGCGGCGAATAAACAAGGCTCAAACCCAGCGGCGCGGGCGAGTTTGCCTTACGGAGGTTTGCCGCGGCGCTCCTCCTAGGCTGGCCACGCGCGCTTGCTTTTTGCCCGCTTGTTTGCCATCGCTGACATTTAACGCGGCAGGTCCGCCACGGGCAGCAGCCGCGCGCGGAACAATGATCAGATGATGGAAAAGACTTTCGATCCCAAGGCGATCGAAGGCCGAATCGCTTCGGCATGGCAAGAGGCGGACGCGTTCCGGGTAGGGCGCCCGGAGCGGGCAGGGGCGGCGCCCTTCACGATCGTCATTCCGCCGCCGAACATCACCGGCTCCCTGCACATGGGCCACGCGCTCAACACCACTTTGCAGGATATCCTCTGCCGCTTCGAGCGGATGCGCGGCAAGGACGTGCTTTGGCAGCCCGGCACGGACCACGCCGGCATCGCCACCCAAATGGTCGTCGAGCGGCAATTGATGGAGCATCAGGAGCCCGGCCGGGCCGCCTTGGGGCGTGAGAAATTTCTGGAGCGCGTGTGGGAATGGAAGGCCCAATCGGGCGGGGCAATCGTCGAGCAATTGCAAAGGCTCGGCGCCTCCTGCGATTGGTCGCGCGAGCGCTTTACCTTGGACGACGGGCTTTCTCGGGCCGTCGTCAAGGTTTTCGTCGAGCTTTATAGGGAAGGCCTGATCTACAAGGACAAGCGCCTCGTCAATTGGGATCCAAAACTTCAAACTGCGATCTCCGACCTCGAAGTGGTCCAGGTCGAGACCAAGGGCCACCTTTGGTATTTCAAATATCCGGTTGTTGACGATGATGGCCGCGAGACCGGCGAATTCATCGTGGTCGCGACGACGCGCCCCGAAACCATGCTCGGCGATACGGCGGTTGCGGTCCATCCCACGGATGAGCGCTATCTCCACCTGCATGGCAAAAACGTGCGGCTGCCTCTCGTCGGCCGCCTCATTCCGATCGTCGCCGACGAATATTCGGATCCGGAGAAGGGTACAGGCGCCGTCAAGATCACCCCTGCGCATGATTTCAACGATTTCGAGGTCGGCAAAAGGCACGGGTTGCCGGTCATCAATGTGCTCGATGCGGAAGGCGCTGTCACGCTTTTAGGAAATGAGGCCTTTCTACAAACGATTGATCCTGCTCTCAAAGCTAAACAGGATAAGGGTGATCTCACAATTCTGTCCCACCTTCACGGACTCTCGCGGGACAGGGATCGCGGGGCTCGCGCTGCGGTCGTCGAGTATATGAAGATGGACGGCTCTCTCGAAAAGATCGAGCCCCACACGCATATGGTGCCGTACGGAGATCGCTCAGGTGTCGCCATCGAGCCCTGGCTTACTGATCAATGGTATGTTGACGCCAAGACCTTGTCCCAGTCAGCGCTTGCTGCCGTGCGCTCAGGCAAGACGAAGTTCATCCCCGAGAATTGGGAAAAGACTTATTTCCAATGGCTCGAAAATATCCAGCCCTGGTGCATCTCGCGTCAGCTCTGGTGGGGCCATCAGATCCCGGCGTGGTATGGGCTCAGACGAACCGGAGACAAGTCACCGGGTCTTGCGAAGTTTGTCGAATCAACAGAAGCGGAAGCTATTAGCGCGGCGCGCGGATATTACGGCACAAACGACGTAAGGGTCGCGAACGAGGATTTCGATTCAGGCTTGCATCCGGATTTCGTTGGGGGGTTCGCTGCGGCGCAATTTCTTGATGATCAGCCGGGCGCCAGCAGGGTCATCTGGCGAGATGGGAATGTGCTCGACACCTGGTTTTCCTCCGCGCTCTGGCCCTTCTCCACGCTCGGCTGGCCGGACGAGACGCCGGAGCTAAAACACCGATATCCGACGAGCGTGCTCGTCACCGGCTTCGACATCATCTTCTTCTGGGTCGCCCGGATGATGATGATGAGTCTTCATTTCATGCACGAAGTCCCTTTCCGCGATGTCTATATCCACGCCCTCGTCCGCGACGAGAAGGGCGCAAAAATGTCGAAGTCGAAGGGCAATGTGGTCGATCCCTTGCACCTCATCGAAACCTATGGCGCGGATGCGCTCCGCTTCACGCTCGCCGCCATGGCGGCGCAGGGCCGCGACATAAAACTTTCGACGCAACGCATTGAGGGATATCGAAATTTTGGCACAAAACTCTGGAATGCGGCACGTTTCGCCGAAATGAACGGTTGCGTGTTTGAGGCCACGTTTAATCCGCGCCACACAAGTCTCAAGCTAAATGGCTGGATTGTTGGGGAGGCCGCGAAGGCCATTGCCGAGGTCACGGGGGCGATAGAAACGTATCGTTTCAACGACGCCGCCAACGCAGCTTATCGTTTTGTCTGGAGTATTTTTTGCGACTGGTATCTCGAACTCGCCAAGCCTCTCCTGCAAGGCGCCGATGGGCCAGGCAAGATCGAGACCCGCGCGACAGCGGCTTTCGTGCGCGAACAAATCGTCAAGCTCCTGCACCCCTTCATGCCGTTCATGACCGAGGAGCTTTGGAGCATCACGGGGACTGACGAACTGCCCCGCGCTTCTCTGCTGGCGCTCGCTGAATGGCCGGGACTGGACGGTTGCGAAAACCCGGAGGCGGAGGCCGAGATCGGTTTTATCGTCGAGCTTATTTCGGAAATCCGTTCGGTACGCGCGGAGATGAACGTTCCCGCGGCGGCGCAAATCCTCTTGGTGCTCGTGAAAGCCTCGCCGGAGACCAAATCGCGTGCAAAAAATTGGGACGAAACCATTAAGCGTCTCGCCCGGCTATCGGCGATTTCATTTGCGCCCGAGGCTCCGGAAAAATCCGCACTGATGATCGTGCGCAAAACTCTCGCCGCATTGCCGCTTCAAGGGATCGTGGACTTGGAGGCGGAAAAGATTCGGCTAGCCAAGGAGATCGCCAAATTAAAAGGCGACGCGGCCATGATCGAAGCCAAACTTCGCAATGCCGATTTCGTGGCCCGCGCGCCGGAAGAAGTCGTCGAGGAAAACCGCGAACGACGAGAGGACGCCCTGTCCAGGATGGAAAAGCTCGCCGCCGCGCTGGTAAAACTTGGCGGAGCTTGATTGGGGCAAGCGCGTCCGGCGTTAGCGCGGGGCCATTGCGACGGCACGCGGCTGGAATCCGCTTCCGATTCTGCCTAATCGGGACATGCTTGTCTTATGACTCTAAGGGCATTTTCATGTTTTCGTGCAAACTGATAGCCCCCTTTTGCGCCAAGGAATTCAAGTGGTGATGGAACAAGCTCTGCCCGGCGCCGCTTCGACGATTGCCATAATCGGTGGCGGTCAGGCGGGCGGCGAGGTCGCGACCCTGCTGCGCCAGAACCGGTTCGAGGGCCGCATCGTCCTCGTCGGCGAAGAGAAATATCTTCCCTATATGCGCCCGCCTTTGTCGAAAGCTTTTCTCGCGCGCGAAATCGGCAAGGACGCGCTGATCTACAAGGCCTCGGTTGCCTATGAGAAAGCCCGGGTGGAGATGCGGCTCGGTAGCCGCGTCGCAGAGATCGACCGGCGCGCGAAGACGCTCTTGATTGAGGGCTGGGCGCCGCTCCACTACGATAAGCTTGTGATTGCAACCGGGGGCCGCGCCCGCGAATTGGCGGTGCCGGGCGCCGGATTACGCAATATTTTTTACTTGCGCACGATTTCCGATGTCGAGGCGTTGCAACCACTCATGGAGGGCCCCCGGCGTCTCGTGATCGTCGGTGGCGGCTATATCGGGCTTGAAGCCGCCGCCGTCGCGGTTAGACTCGGGCTTGCCGTAACCGTGCTCGAAGGGGCGCCGCGCGTGCTCGCCCGCGTCACGGCGCCCGATGTGTCGAAATTCTATGAACGCATCCATCGCGAAGCCGGAGTCGACATTCGCACCGGGGTCACGGTCAACGGGTTCACCGCCGGGGGCGAGGATGGCGGCGTGGGCGCGGTCAAATGCGCCGGTGGTCAATCGTTTACCGCCGGTTTGGTGCTGATCGGCATCGGCCTCGTTCCCAACATAGAACTAGCGGAACTAGCCGGGCTTAAAGTGGACGACGGAGTTGTCGTCGATGAGGCGGGCCGAACCGGCGACCCCGATATTTATGCGATCGGCGACTGCGCGATGCATGCGCATCACGGCTTTCTGCGGCGGAAAATACGCCTCGAATCGGTTCCAAACGCGCTCGAACAGGCCCGCGTGGCTGCCGCCTCGATCATGGGGCGGCCAATTCCCGCTGCCGCCGCGCCCTGGTTTTGGTCCGACCAATATGATCTCAAATTGCAGATGGCCGGCGTCTCCGATGGCTATGAGGAGCTTGCGATCCGGGGGAGCATGGAGGCGTCGTCGTTCATTGCATTTTATCTCAAGGAAGGGCGGGTCATCGCCGCCGATTCGGTCAATCGCCTTGGCGAATTCATGGCCGCCAAACGCATCGTCGGCGCGCGGATGGAGATCGTCCCCGCGCGCCTCGCCGATGAATCGGCGCCTCTCAAATCGCTGCTCCAGCCCGCCGCCGCTTAAGCCCCGTATTATGGCGCGGCCGCCACGCAAGGCGCGGCGCGCTACGAAGCCGGGATTTGGCGCAAGCGGAAGAGTGGGTTAAGGTTTATTTTTAGCCGCGCGTTTTTTGGTTTATTCCTCCTCGGCGCCGCCAATAGCTTCAAGCGCCTCGTTGCGATGAGCAGTCCATGAGCCCCGTCATGCCGGCCATTCCCATCGTCGATGCCGGCGACGGCGGGCCTCTCCGCCACGCGGCGCTGAGCAGCGCTCGTTCGCGTGTCCTGCGCGACGCCTGCCTCACGGTTTTTCCTTGCGCGGTAACATCGCTCCTGCCGGCGTTGGATATCGCCGCGCGGCGCTGGCTCACCCGGTCCTGCTCGCCCTATGTGCCGGAGATCGCGCAAATCGCAGCGACGCTGGGTTTTTCGGGGGTCTGGCTGCTGAACGGCTCGTACCAATGGGGCTGCACCGCGCTCGCGCGCGAGGAAGACGGCGTGCCTTGGCTCGCCCGCACGCTCGATTGGCCATACCCCGGGCTTGGCCGCCATGCGGAGCTTTTGCGGGCAAAGGCGCCCGCGGGCGAATACTTTAGCGTCACCTGGCCCGGCTACGCTAGCGTGCTGACGGCGATGGCGCCGCGCCGGTTCGCCGCCTGCCTCAACCAGGCACCCATGTGGCGGCGCACCCGCCATCCGTGGCTGCGCATTTACGACCTTGCGGCCAATGCGCTTCATACATGGGCGAAAATTCGCCACATGCCGCCGGATCAGTTGCTGCGCCAGGTTTTCGAGACCTGTGAAACATATGCCGCCGCGAGGAGCGTGTTGGAAGCAACGCCGGTGGCACGGCCGGTGATCTACACGCTCATCGGCTGCGCGCCGGGGGAGCGATGCGTGATCGAGCGGACCGAGAACGGCTTTGTCACGCGCGAGGAAAAGACGAGCGCGACCAATGATTGGGTGCCGAGCCGCCCGAGGTGGGAAGCGCGTATTTCGGCCGGCCGTTTTCTTACCTGCTCGGTGGCGGAGGCGGCCGCGCAATGCCGCGACCGGCACGATGCGCTTGCTGGCTGGGGCGGACTCATTTCGCGGAGCGGTTTCGATTGGATGAAGCCGCCGGTCCTCAACCCCTATACGCGGCTCGCAGTCACAATGAGCCCCGCGCGGGCAATTCTACGCGTGGCGGGGTACGAAATGACAGCGGACGGCTTGCCGGAACAGGTGACTCAAACCTGCGAGATATAAGGGCGGCGGAGGGGCCCAAAACGCCCATGCCGTGCGGGGCGTGACGTTCTTAGTTACCTCTCTTTCTCCCTGGTATCTGAGAAATAAAGACGACGAAGCGGGAAAACTGCGCGGAAGCCAAATCGGCGATGCGGTGGACGGCGATGGCCACGACGCCATCTGGTTGCGCTCCTTCTGACTTCGCCCGCAGCACAATGGCAAGTGCTGGAAAAACCGCGACCGTTATGACGGCTGCGG